>JAZROO010000102.1:0-3618 GCA_045648705.1 Eubacteriales bacterium
AATATTGTTCAGTTATATTTTACCATATTGTTGCAACGGATTGCAATATAAAAAGCCGACAGATAAAATCTGTCGGCTTTTTGGGATAATTTACAGTTCGCAGGTGCCGGTGGTGCGGGGGAAGGGCAAAACGTCGCGAATGTTCTGAACGCCGGTAAGATACATAACGCATCTTTCAAAGCCCAGCCCAAAGCCTGCGTGACGGGCGGAGCCGTATTTACGCAAATCGAGATAGAAGTCGTATTGTTTGGGGTCAAGACCGAGCTCTTCAATACGGGTTTTCAGCAGTTCATAGTTGTCCTCACGTTGAGAGCCACCGATAATCTCACCGATGCCGGGCACCAGGCAGTCCATGGCGGCAACGGTTTTACCGTCGGGATTGAGCTTCATATAGAAAGCCTTGATTTCCTTGGGATAGTCGGTAACAAAGACGGGCTTTTTGAAGATTTCTTCGGTCAAAAAGCGCTCGTGCTCGGTTTGCAGGTCGCATCCCCAGTATACTTTGAAGTCAAACTTATCATTGTGTTTTTCCAGCAGTTCGATGGCATCGGTATAGGTAATGTGACCAAACTCGGAGTTTACCACGTTTTGCAGACGGTCAAAAAGCCCCTTGTCTACAAATTGATTAAAGAACTGCATTTCTTCGGGAGCGTGCTCCAGTACGTAGGAAATAACGTATTTAATCATATCTTCCGCTACGTCCATATCGTCCTTAAGGTCGGCAAAAGCCATTTCGGGCTCGATCATCCAGAACTCTGCGGCGTGACGGGTGGTGTTGGAATTCTCGGCACGGAAGGTGGGACCAAAGGTATAGATATTCTTAAATGCCATGGCATAGGTTTCACCATTGAGCTGACCTGAAACGGTCAGGTGGGTTTCTTTGCCGAAAAAGTCTTGACTAAAGTCGATATTTCCGTCCTCGGTTTTGGGCGGATTGTTCATATCCAGTGTGGTAACGCGGAACATTTCACCTGCGCCCTCACAGTCGCTTCCTGTGATGAGGGGCGTGTGCACATACACAAAGCCGCGCTCTTGGAAAAAGCAATGAATGGCGTGAGCAATCAGACTGCGCACACGGAATACCGCCTGAAACATATTGGTACGGGGTCTGAGGTGGGTGATGGTGCGCAGGTATTCCATGGTGTGACGCTTGGGTTGCAGAGGATAGTCGGGAGTAGAGGCACCCTCTACGACCACTTCACTCACCTGCATCTCAAAGGGTTGCTTTTGCTCGGGAGTGGCAACGATTTTGCCTTTGCAAATCAGCGCCGCGCCGACGTTGAGGTGGCACACCTCGTCAAAGTTTGCAAGGGTATCGTGATACACCACTTGCAAGGGCTTGAAATAGGTACCGTCTGCCAAGGTGATAAATCCAAAGCTCTTGGAGTCACGGTTGTTGCGAATCCAACCGCCAACGGTCACCTCTTTGTCAAAATAATTTTCGGGTTGTGCGTAAAGCACACGAACGTCTGTCAGTTTCATAATTATTACCTTCATTTTATTGAGTAGTAATGCAAGTATATCACATCTTTTGATGTGTTGCAACAATTATCTATTGTAAACCAAACAATTTTATTATATACTGTAAGTGAGGTGAGAGTTATGAAGGAAAGTACAAAGGCTGCCAGACGGCAATTCAGCCGCGTGGGTGCCGTTTTGTTTATATTTTTGGTGTTGACGCTGGTTCTCCAAACACTTTGCGCCGCGGTGGTGGCAAGATTGTATCCTGAATTTGCTCAAAATCCGTGGCTGTATTTTTCGGTCAATTATCTGCCGTATTATCTGCTTGCGGTGCCGTATACGTTTTTATTGATGCGGCTGAATACCGTTGGTGTTCCGCCCAAACAAAAAATGGGATTTTGGGAGTTGATGTCCTTTTTGCCGATCTGCGTTGCGATGTCCTACGTCGGCAATATGGTGGGTAACGTACTCAATACCGTTATTTCCGTGTTTCAAGGCAAAATGCCTGAAAACGCACTGGAGGGGTTACTGCAAAACAGTAATGTGGTGGTTACCTTTGTGTTTGTGGTGCTGTTGGCACCGATTTTCGAGGAACTGGTGTTCCGAAAACTGCTGATTGATGCGGTGTATCCCTACGGTGAAAAGGTGTGCATTGCCTTGAGCGCCTTGCTGTTTGGCGCTTTTCACGGCAATTTTTATCAGTTTTTCTATGCGGCGTTGGTGGGCGCACTGCTCGGCTTTGTTTATTGCCGTACAGGTAAAGTGCTTTACACCATAATTCTCCACGCGAGTTTTAATTTTTTAGGGGGACTGGTGTCGGGAGAGGTAATCTCACTACTGGATGCCGCCGCTTTGGCAGAGGGTGATTTGCTTTCCCTTTTGACCGAAAATCCCATCGGCACACTTTTGTATCTTGGATACAGTATGTTGATGTTCGGTTTGTCGGTGCTTGGGGTGATTTTGCTGATTATTAAAAAACGTAAGACACGGTTGTTGGCGGGAGCGGTGCAACTGCGCCGTCCGATACTGACGGCGGTGACAAGCCTTGGCATGATATTGTTTTTGGCAGTTTGCGGACTGCTGTTTATTGTTTCAATGTAAAAAAATCCCTGCAAATCAAAGGATTTGCAGGGATTTTTAAATTCCGTAGGTATTGGTGAGTGGGTCTTGAAACAGTGGAATATGCGGCGGATAAAAGGTGAATACTACAAAGGCGGCGGCAATCAAAAGCAACAAAACAAAGCAAACTTTCCCCCAAGTTTTGCGGCGGCATTTTCCAAGGCGCCTGCTTTCGTAAATATAGGCAACTGCCGCGGAGACATAATAGATGCCGATATTTACAAAATCGGGGGAGGTGCCAAAGGCACCGTTATAGGTGTAAAACAGGGCAGGGATCAAAAACAGTCCCAAGGTGATGCTTTGAAGCTTAGTGCACCAAAAGTTTTGGCAGTCGGCAAAAAAACGACCTTCAATCACTGCAAACAAAAACATCGGAAAAAACAGCAGTTTCATATGCTCCCACGTTGATTCGTTGACACCTGAAACTGCGGCAACAACGGGGCTTTTGCCGCTCCACTCGTAGAGAAAGTGAAGCAGTGTGCCGCTCAGTGACGTGACGGAAAAACCAAGAAAACTCCATAGCTTCGGTGATTCTTTCATAAATGTGCCTCCTTTCAAAAATATCTTATGCAAAAAAGCCTTAAAAAAGTGGCATTTTCAATAAAAAAACATTTGTATTTGTAATTATATTGTGTTATACTAATAAAAAAGGTGGTTTTCTGCGTGAAAATAAGAGAAAACGAAAACAAAGAAATCGTGCAACGAATCCGCGAGGGTCTCAAGGCAAAAGATGGCTTTTGCCCTTGCAAACTCGGCAAAAAGGCGGAGAACAAATGCATGTGCGACGAGTTTAAAAAGCAGATCGCAGACCCGCAGTTTGAGGGATATTGCCACTGTTTACTGTATTACAAAGAAAAATAAATTTCGAATTTTTTACATAAGGAGAAAGATGATGAAAAGATACACGGCATTACTGTTAATGGTTGTATTGTTGCTGGTGACCGGTTGCGCCCCCAAGGACGTGATGTATCAGGCACCGCAAAATGCGCTGTTGATTCCTACAGTGGAGACCCCTGCGCCCGAGCAAAACGAGGAGCA
>JAZROO010000103.1:0-1535 GCA_045648705.1 Eubacteriales bacterium
TTGCGAGAATGAAACGATTAACAACGTGCTGCGTGTGTATGAGGCAAAAGCAAAAGCTGCAAATATTTGCTTTAACGCCAATGCTGCAGCAAGAAAGGAAACACCGGTTTCCTCTCACGACCTTGTGGCAATTCTTGCAAATGTGGTGGAAAATGCGCTCCACGGCGCTGCCAGTTCAGAAACTTCCGAGCCTGTCATTTCGGTAGATATTTACTATAAAGCCAAGAAAATGGTTATCGTCTGTGAAAACTCCTGTCATCCGTCTTTAGAGTTTGTTCCCGATATGCCACGGGAGCTGTGGGGGGTGGGTATTCACAGCATCGTATCCACCGCAGAAAAATACGGCGGCACTTGTCGCTTCACGGCACAAAACGGCGTGTTCAAAGCAACCGTTGCATTTACATCTTAATCGTTTTTTGAGCCATCCCCCGATGTAAAAATCGGGGGATTTTTTGCGTTTACCTACCAATCACGCCAAATTTGCTACCAATCACGCCAAAAACGGTCGTTTTGCCGTCTGCTTGCTATAATATAGCAAACCCATCGCAAAGGAGAGGTCCTATGGAAAAATCCCAGGAAACTTGTCCGTACAAGGACAAAGAAATTACCCGTTATACCACCTGTTCTTGTTTTGAGGGGCGGCGAAGTATCCTGGCAATAGAACCAATTTGTTGGTTTTGTAAGTATGCTAAGTACGACCTTAACAGTGATAAACTCCCCGAGACCGGAATCTGTCGGTATCCCCAAGTACAAACGATTGAGAGGTAAGCATGATGAAGAAAACAAATCGAAAAGAAACATTAAAACAAATAGTAGGTGTTTTGCTGTTTGGCTATGTTTGCATAGCAGAAGCAGTCAGCACTGGCTACAAAAAATTCCGCACTCTGCCGAAGAAGGTAATGGCCCTTTGCGTTGCGGCAGCACTGCTTGTGGCAATGGTACCCGCCTACGTTTTTGCAGCGGAGACCACCTACAACGTTTGGGTCGGCGGTGTGCAGGTTACGAGTGCCAACCTTGTGATTGACAGCACCGACTCTACCGCCATCACCGGCGGCTCGGCTACCTTTGATCCCGCCGCCAACACTCTCACGCTGAACAACTTCAGTTACGAAGGCGACGGTTATATGTACGGTAATTTGTTTGGTTATGACAATTATGCCGCTGTCTATTCCGGAATTGACCTTTCCGTTAAACTGGTAGGTACGAACAACGTCACTTCTTCTGTCGCAGGCTACAAGATTGGTGTTGCATTCCATGTTCAAGGCGCATTGACCATTACCGATGACACCGCAGACGAGACTGACAGCGTTTTGAATCTCACAGGCTGTAACGGAGATGGCTTGTTCAGTGAGGGTGTTTTGACCATCAAGAATGTAACCGTAAAATCCACAGGTGTAGGCGGTAACGGTATTTACTGCGAAAATGCAGTAAATATCAATAATGCAATCGTGAATATCGAATCAGATAACAGTCAGGCGCTTTATTCATATGGTGCGATAACGGTAAACGATTCAAACGTTACGGTATCCTCTGAC
>JAZROO010000104.1:0-4542 GCA_045648705.1 Eubacteriales bacterium
CGAAACCCTCTCGGGTTCAAATCCCCTGTAAAAAGCAAAAAGCACTCACTGATGTGAGTGCTTTTCCTGGCGGAGATTGGGGGATTTGAACCCTCGCGACGGTTACCCGCCCTACGCCCTTAGCAGGGGCGCCTCTTCGGCCAGCTTGAGTATTTCTCCGTGTCGAAGTGATAAATTTAGTTGTAGAGGAAAGATTGGCGGAGAGAGTGGGATTCGAACCCACGGTGCGTCGCCGCATCACTAGTTTTCAAGACTAGCTCCTTAAACCGCTCGGACATCTCTCCGTTTGGCGCAAATCATTAATTTGCAAGGCATAGTATACCATATTATTTATTCTCTGTCAACTCTTTTTTGCGGTTTTGAGAAAAAGGACCAAGCGCTGCGTCTTGGCCCTTTTAATATGTTCCGCCTTTATAAATCAGTATGGCGTGTCTGCCGTCGGACAGTTCAATAAAATGAGCATACAGGTCGAGTTGATATTGGTTGGCAAGTTTTTGAAGTTGTACCTGCAAACCGCTTTCATTTAGCTTTTCCACGATGACCAAAGACCAAACCTTATCTCCTGCAACAAACCCTTGGTTGAGGGCGCTGAAGAATTCACTGCCTCGGCTTTCTGCAAGTTCTGCGGCAGGTTTCATATAAAGCGGCTCTTTGGATTTGGGAAAACGGATAGAATGGTCGTGCTCACTTTCTTGCAGATAATCCGCAAATCCAAACATAATTCCCGGACCCATACTTGTTTTTGCTTTGGGGATCCATTCACCGCCGGTGGCATCGCAGTTGTACCATTTTCCTTTATATTCAAAACAGTTCCAGGTGTGACCTTCTTTAACATCAATGGTATCTGCCTTCTCGACGTTTTTAACGTCTGCCATCGACAGTAACAGCGCCAGTGCATTGCTGAAACCGTCACAATTGGTCTTTTTGGTGACGAATGCATCGTAAAGATAGGGGACAAGGCGCGTGTGCCCTTTGCCCGATTCATACTCAATGGTGGTTGCTACGTGGGTGTACAGCCGTTCAATCAGTTGCAGTTTATCATCGGTGGTGTTGAGCTTTTTAAATACTTTTTTTGCCTCATCCAGCGCCTTCATTTTTTTGTCCCACAGTTTTTGAGTGAAATTGTCTACACTGACGTAGGTACTGCGCATCGGGATTTGAATGCTGTAGTTTTTGGCAATTTCATAAGAGTAGTAGCTCATTCCTTTGCTGGTTGCACCTACTATATTTTGCTCTAAAAACGGTGATTCAAAAGATAAATATTCCAGTACGCGAAATGCTTGTTGTTCATCCTCGGTGATACGAGTATCTAAAAAGATTCGATTATAAGAATGCACCATGGCATACTCAAGTGCCAAAAAAGTGTGCTGTTCGGATTTATTGAGTGTGTCGAAAATAATACCACTGCGGTATTTTGCATATTCGTTTTCGTAGTTAAGCAGTTCATCCAGTGTGATAATGTGCTCAATTTCGCGGCTTTGCGCAAGGGAAGCCTCTCCCTCTATCCTCGAAAAGCCAATTTTGACAATTTCTTGTTGCTCGGCAATGATTTTTTCACCAACAAACGTTTCTTTTATAACACCGTAAATTTGTTCGACGGTGGTACAGGCGCAAAGGGAGAACATCATTACTATCAGTAATAACAAACAAATTAATTTTTTCATACGTAAGCCCTCCCTTTATTTTAGTATATCAAACTTAACCACGCTTGTCACCAAAAAAATTATGTGATATACTAAAAAAGGAGGGATATATATGAAGATTTTCGGTTTTCAAAAAATGACTTTACTTGATTTTCCCGGAAAAGTGGCGTGTACTGTTTTTACGGGTGGGTGTAATTTCCGTTGCCCGTTTTGCCATAACGCGCGTCTTGTGACGCATATTGATGACCCTGAGATTGCAAAAGAAGAAATTCTTTCTTATTTATATAAAAGAAAAGGTTTGCTGGACGGAGTGTGCATCACCGGCGGTGAGCCGCTCTTGCAATCTGACATTGCCGATTTTATCTCGGAAATCAAAGCGATGGGGTATGCCGTAAAGCTGGATACCAACGGAGCTGATCCCGAAAAGTTGGCAGAACTCATAGATCAAGGTCTGCTTGATTATGTCGCGATGGATATTAAAAATTCTAAGGAAAAGTATGCGCTGACCTGTGGCGTGGACGTGGATATCCAAAAGATAGAAAAAAGCGTTGAACTTTTAAAATCGGGAAGGGTAGAATACGAGTTTCGCACCACTCTTGTTAAACAACTGCACGAGGAAAGCGACATTTTGTCTATGGCAAAATGGCTCAAGGGCACAAGATATTGGTATCTTCAAAACTTTGTGGACAGTGGTGATTTGATAGCAAACGGGCTTTCTGCACACGATGAAAAATGGGTAAAAAACGCGGAAAGTCTTGCCCGCCAATTGATTGAGAGTGTAAAGGTGAGAGGTTTATAAAAACACAATATATTGTTAAATATTGGTTGACAAAACACAATATATATGATACACTGTAATAGCCGACGGAGAATATCCATCGGCTATTACTGTCTTAAAAACAAAAAGTTTAAATAAAGGAGAAGAAAAAATGTACAGAGTTGCTAAGCGCGACGGTAAAGTCGTAGATCTTGATTTAACAAAAATCAGCACAGCGATTATGCAGGCATTTGATGCTTGTGAAAAACAGTATCATCCCGATATCATTGATTTCTTGGTACTGAAAGTTACCTCCGAATTTGAACCCAAGGTGGAAAACGAAACCATATCGGTAGAAAACATTCAAGACAGCGTTGAAAGTGTCCTCATCAAAGCAGGTTATGACGACGTTGCCAAAGCCTATATTCTCTATCGTAAGCAAAGAGAAAAACTCAGAAATCTCGGCACCACTTTGCTTGACTACAAAGCAATCGTTGACGATTATCTGAATATCAACGACTGGCGTGTTAAGGAAAATTCTACCGTTACCTATTCGGTTGGCGGTCTGATTTTGTCCAACTCCGGTGCAATCACTGCAAACTATTGGCTCAGCGAAGTTTATGATGAGGAGATCGGCGCGGCACACCGCAATGCTGATTTGCACATTCATGACCTGTCTATGCTGACCGGTTACTGCGCAGGTTGGTCACTCAAACAGCTCATTCAAGAAGGTCTGGGCGGTGTACCCGGTAAGATCACTTCCGCTCCTGCTTCTCACCTTGCCACGCTGTGTAACCAAATGGTAAACTTCCTTGGCATTATGCAAAACGAGTGGGCAGGCGCACAGGCGTTCTCTTCCTTTGATACTTATCTTGCTCCCTTTGTAAAGGTAGATAACCTTACATATGGTCAAGTTAAAAAATGCATTGAATCCTTTATTTACGGCGTAAACACTCCAAGCCGTTGGGGCACACAGGCTCCGTTCTCCAATATTACACTCGATTGGGTAGTGCCGGGTGACCTGGCAGAACTCAACTGTATTGTTGGCGGCAAGGAACTGGACTTCAAATATAAAGACTGTCAAAAAGAAATGGATATGGTTAATAAGGCCTTTATCGAAGTTATGATTGAGGGCGATGCCAACGGCAGAGGATTCCAGTATCCCATTCCTACTTATTCCATCACCCGTGATTTTGACTGGTCGGATACCGAGAACAACCGTTTGCTCTTTGAGATGACCTCTAAATACGGCACTCCCTATTTCTCCAACTACATCAACTCCGATATGGAACCCAGCGATGTTCGTTCTATGTGCTGCAGACTGCGTCTGGACCTCAGAGAACTGCGTAAAAAATCCGGTGGTTTCTTCGGTAGCGGTGAGAGCACCGGTAGTGTCGGTGTTGTTACCATCAATATGCCGAGAATTGCATATCTTGCAAAAGATCCTGCAGATTTCTATGCCCGTCTTGATAAGCTGATGGACATTGCTGCCAGAAGCTTGAAGGTAAAACGTACCGTTATTACCAAACTTTTGGATGAGGGTCTGTATCCTTATACTAAGAGATATCTCGGTACCTTTAATAACCACTTCTCTACCATCGGTCTGGTTGGTATGAACGAAGCTTGTTTGAATGCCAAATGGCTCAGAAGCGACCTAACCACTGCAAAGGCTCAGAACTTTACAAAGGAAGTGCTCGATCATATGAGAGAGCGCCTGTCAGATTATCAAGAACAGTACGGTGATCTGTACAATCTGGAGGCAACTCCTGCAGAAAGCACCTCTTTCCGCTTGGCCAAACACGACCTGAAGCACTATCCCGACATTATTACTGCCGCCAAGAATGAGGGCGATTCACCTTATTACACCAACTCCTCTCATTTGCCGGTAGGATACACCGAGGATATCTTCACTGCGCTGGATATTCAGGATGAACTTCAAACCCTGTATACCTCCGGTACCGTATTCCATGCATTCCTTGGTGAAAAATTGCCCGATTGGAAAGCGGCGGCAACCTTGGTTAAAAAGATTGCAGACAATTATCGTCTGCCGTACTATACCTTGTCACCCACCTATTCGGTTTGCAAAAACCACGGATATATCGCAGGTGAAGTGTACACTTGTCCCGAATGCGGCAACACCAC
>JAZROO010000105.1:0-27823 GCA_045648705.1 Eubacteriales bacterium
CCCAAATACAACAGTGCCACCTTTTGCACCATCGTTTCGGGATAAAGTAAGCGCCACACTTGCTTTGCCTTCAACGTTCCGACCAACAGACTTTCAAAAAGCAACAGCAGCATCAGCCCTGCATAACCACCGCAGATGATATAAAACAGCGTTATCTTGACAGATGAGATGCGCTCAAAACCGGTACTGTCAAATGCCAACAGAAAAACCGTACTTATCAGCACCAAAAACACCGTCGTAATTCTTTCAAACAAGACTGTATTTGACCGTTTCACGTCTCTCACCTCCCTATAACTTTATTATAATTTATATTTTTTAATAATTCAATACAATTGTTCTTTTAATTTATAGCTCTTTCTTGACTTTTAGGGCAGTGGGTGTTAGAATTTTTAAAAACGCAATTGCTTTAGGGTAGTGCGAATTATCCGAACCCGCCTCGAAGTATTGCATTACGGTGCTTTTTGCCCTTTTCTCTTTGAAGGGCGTCAGCCCATCTGCATCGAAAAGAACAAAATTCCCCACAAATCCATTCCTTTGAGGTCCAAGGATTTTAAAATGAGCGGATTTTTGGCGGGTCAAGGCACAAAACGCAGTCCATACTGCCGTATGGACGAGGCTTTTAACACAGAGTCGACGAAAATACGCCATTTTAAAACGGAGTTCGGATATTTCGCGCTACCCTAAATTATATAAAGGCAACAAGATATGAAATTATATTCTTTACAAAATTTAACAGCTCCTCGGGACTATAAAATTCAAATTGTCGAGCAAACCGATTCCACTAACGACCATTTATTCCGATTGGCTCAGCAAAGCAAGGCAGAAAACCTGATTCTGTTGGCGCACTCACAAACCAGCGGCAAAGGAAGCAAAAATCGGCAGTTTTTCTCCCCCGAAGGCGGCATTTATCTTTCGATACTTTTGCAGAACCTTGATTTGTCGGTTTTGCCGCGCATCACGCCGATGGCGGCAGTCGCATTGTATGAGGCAATTTTACCGTTTGCAGAAAAAGAACTTGCTATCAAATGGGTTAACGACATTTATCTGGACGGCAAAAAACTCTGCGGTATATTAACCGAGAACAAGTTTTTGGCAGAAAAGCAGATTACGGTCGTAGGTGTCGGCATCAATTTGGTCGCACCCGAAAATGATTTTCCCGACGGATTTTTGCATCCACCCACAGCACTGCTGGACACTCCTGACAGTGCCGTTGCACAAACCATCATCAACACTTTTTTAAAACGTTTTTTTGATATTTTGGAAGAAAAAGTCATTCCTCCACTTTACAAGCAACGTTGTTGCACCTTGGGAAAGGAAGTTTCTCTACGGCAAGGAGACAAGATCATTTGCGGCAAAGCGGTTGACGTTTCAGAAAACGGAGCTCTGCTTGTGCAGTTGCCAGGCGGTGATTGCCGCGCCTTTACCTCAGGAGAGGTAACATCACAAATTTAGGAGTATTATTATGAGAATCGTAATTAAAATCGGCACCAGCACTTTAGCACACGCTACGGGACATTTAAATATCCGCCGCGTTGAAGAGATTTGCAAAGTCATCGCCGACATCAAAAATGCAGGGCACGAAATCATCATCGTTTCCTCCGGTGCCATCGGTATGGGCGTGGGTAAATTAGGTCTTTCCTCCCGTCCTACCGACATTCCCACCAAGCAAGCGGCCGCCGCGGTGGGACAGTGTGAGTTGATGTACACCTACGATAAGTTATTTGGTGAATATAACTACGTTGTCGGTCAATTGTTGATTACCGGCACCGATATTGAAAACAAGGAGCGTCACCAAAATTTTTCCAACACGCTTGGTCGTCTGCTCGAGATAGGCGTTATTCCCATTATCAATGAAAACGATACTGTTGCCACCGAAGAAATCGTCATCGGTGATAACGACACTTTGGGTGCCATCGTTGCAACCAGTATCAAAGCTGACCTTTTGATTTTACTCTCCGACATCGAGGGTCTTTACACCGCTGATCCGCACAAAGATCCCACTGCCACGCTGATTGAAAAAGTTGACGCGGTTACCCCCGAATTATATGCTTTGGCAGGTGGTGGCGGAAAGCAAGGCACCGGTGGTATGGTGACCAAACTGGATGCCGCAGACATTTGCTTAAAGGCTGGATGCGATATGGTGATTACCAATGGCAGTGACCCTGCTTGTCTGTATGATATCGTCGAGGGCAAAAGCATCGGTACCCGCTTTAGTGCAAAGGAGTAAGGTTATGACTGATATGCTCAAACGTGCAGTGGCGGCAAAACCGTTTATAACCGCTCTGACCGAAACACAAAAAAACAAGGCACTGCATTCCATGGCAGACGCCCTTATCGAACATACCGATGCCATATTGGCCGCCAATGCGCAGGATATGGAAAATGCAAAGGACAAAATCAGCGACGTAATGCTGGACAGGCTGATGCTTTCAGCAGACCGCATCAAAGGTATGGCGCAAGGCATCCGCGACGTTGCCGCTCTGCCCGACCCTGTTGGAAGATTGCTGGACAGTCACACAAGACAAGACGGATTGCTGATTGAAAAAGTATCTGTTCCTGTCGGTGTGATTGCCATTATTTACGAGAGCCGTCCCAACGTTACCTCGGATGCCGCCGCTTTGGCAATTAAAAGCGGCAACGTCTGTGTACTTCGTGGCGGCAAAGAAGCCTTTTTGTCAGCCAACGCCATTGTTACCGCACTGCGCGCAGGTTTGGAAAAAGCAGGTGTTTTGTCCGATGCCATTCATTTGGTGCAGGATATTTCAAGAGAAAGTGCTACCGCCCTTATGAAAGCAAACGAGTATATTGATTTGCTGATTCCCCGAGGCGGTGCAGGACTGATCAATGCTTGTGTGCAGAATGCCACCGTTCCCTGCATAGCCACAGGAACGGGCATTTGCCACTTATACGTAGAAAAGAGTGCAGACATAGATATGGCACTCTCCATTATCGAAAACGCCAAGACCAGCCGCCCGAGCGTTTGCAATGCCGCAGAGGTGTTGCTGGTAGACAAAGAAATTGCGCCCACACTGCTTCCCGCCCTTCAAAAGAAATTGGTTGCAGAGCGAGCAGAAAACCCCGTAGAACTTCGTTTGGACGCTGAGGCCGCCAAGTTGATTGACGGAACTCCGGCAGGTGAAAATGATTTTGATACAGAATTTCTGGACTATATCTTAGCCATCAAATGTGTTGACAACGTTTTCGATGCCATCGCACACATCAGCGCTCATTCCACAGGTCACAGCGAAGCCATCATCTCCACAAACCAAGATGCCATTGCCGCCTTTACCACAGGGGTGGACAGTGCGGCAGTATACGTCAATGCCTCCACTCGTTTTACCGACGGTGGCGAATTCGGACTTGGTTGCGAAATGGGTATTTCTACCCAAAAACTGCATGCAAGGGGCCCGATGGGACTCAGAGAACTTTGCACATACAAATATGTGATTCGCGGCAACGGTCACATAAGATAGGAGTATATCTATGAAATATGGTTTTATAGGATGCGGCAATATGGGTGGCGCCATTGCCAAAGCACTCAGCAACAATACCAAGGATATTTTACTTGCAGATCACGACACACAAAAGGCTGAAGCTCTTGCCAAAGAGTTGGGTTGTGTGAGTGGCACCAACGAGCAAGCCGCCGCTTGCGAACGTGTGTATCTTGCCGTAAAGCCGCAAATGATGAAAAAGATGCTGGAGAGCATTACGCCTGTTTTGCAAAGCAAAAAGCCTTTGCTCATCACCATGGCCGCAGGATTGTCAATGGAAAAGATCGAGCAGATGGCAGGCGGCAATATGCCTATCATCCGCATTATGCCCAACACCCCTGCTTCCATCGGCAAAGGAATGATTTTATATTGCTGTAACGACAAAGTGGATGCAGATACCGAAAAAAGTTTCGTAGCAGATCTCTCCCCTGCCGGTATGATTGAGCCTTTAGAAGAAAAGCTGATTGATGCAGGCAGTGCAGTTTCAGGTTGCGGTCCTGCATTTATGTATCAGTTCATCGAAGCATTATCGGACGGTGGTGTCACCTGTGGTCTACCGCGTGACACTGCAACTCGTCTTGCCGCCGCCACCATGGCAGGCGCTGCAGAGTTACTGCTGCAAACAGGAAAACACCCCGCGGCTCTCAAGGATGCCGTTTGTTCTCCGGGCGGCAGTACCATTATGGGCGTGAAAGCGCTGGAAAACGGCGGATTGCGCGGTGCCGCAATGAATGCCGTAATTGCCGCTTACGAAAAGAACAAAGAACTTGGAAAATAATCACATTAGCAAAAACCACCGAGCTTAAGCTCGGTGGTTTTTTGTTAGAAATTTATGCTTTCTTCATAATAAAAGAAAATTCCACTTGTTTTTCTTTCAAGCGATAGCGTTCATCCAGCATAGCAGGTCCGCAAGAGGAAGAGCCAATGCCTGAATTTTTATAATCCAAACGCAAATGAGTACTGCCATCCGCTACCAATTCATCGGTATGTTGCGCCTTGGTCAGTGCCTCTGTGCTGTATACGGAAACGTTACTTTCAAAGGTCGGTTTGCCGCAGAAGTCAAGCCCTGCAATACTGAGTTTTTGTACCTCAGTATGATTGCCGTGTTCTTGGGGACGAATATACGGCACATACTGTTCCGCCGCCGTACTTTGATACAAGCCAACCGGTGCATGATGATACAAATCCACATAGTTTTCCATCGGTCCTCTGCCGAAGTATTCAAACGGCAGATTGCTTCCAACCAATGACATTTCAAATCCAAAGCGTTGCAACCACGGACAAGTATCCTTAAAATTACCGCTTAGTTTCACTTCTACCGTTCCGTCTGCAAAGAAGTTATAGAAAAGTTTTCCGCGGAAATACGGACTTCTGCCAACTCCTGCAAGAGAAAGATCGACCATTACCGTATTTTCTTCTATTTCAATGCCGTACACGTGGCAGAATTGAGCATTCAGATTTTCGGCACCTCTGTCCGCCCCAACTTTTTGCCACATCAGATATACTTTTCGCTCATTATCTATCGGCGCACGAAATGCCGTAAGTTGCATTGGGGCGCTCAATAATTCTCTGCCGCCAATCTCAATACTGTCAAACATTCCTGTTTTGTTGCTGATGCGGTAACAAAAATCCTCACCGCGTGCATAGACGTTTCCATTCTCACTTTCAAGCTCCAAGGGTTGTGCCTGATTGGGTGAAAGTTGGGGCATAGGCGTCAGACGCTGAGAATCCGTTCCCAATACCTGACCGTCTTTCATAACAGTCAGCGACAAAAATGCACCAAGTTCCCAATCAAATGAGGGAATATCAATGGAGAGCACCGTGCTTTCGTGCGGCGGTGTTTGCAGTTTCAGTTCACCCTTTGCGATTTCTTTGCCGTCTGCCTGCAAACTCCAGAAAATATCGCACTGGGCAAAAGAGGTAAAGTCAAAGAGATTTTGGATTTCGAGTTTGCCTGCCGTGTATTTAAACCGAAACGGTGCATAGGCTTCTTTAATATCAAGTGATCCTGCTTTCAGCGAACGATCGGGGAACACCATACCATCGCAACAGAAATTGGAATCGTGGGTCAATTCACCCTCAAAATCACCACCGTAACGGTAGGCGCCGTCGCGCAGTACCGCGTGGTCCGCCCATTCCCAGATACAACCGCCGATAAATGCAGGATAGCGATACATTAAATCCATATAATCCCACATACCACCGGGCCCATTGCCCATAGCATGTGCATATTCGCACAAAAATACAGGTTGATCGCTTTCACCTTCCGCCAAACGCCGCACAGTTTCAAGAGAAAGATACATTCCCGAAAACACATCTGCGCGCGCCGCATCTATGACCGCTTTATCATAATAGGCGCGCGTTTTGGTAAAGAGCGATGCCGCTTCACTTTCGTTTTCACCTAACAGTTCGGCATTGCGAAGTGCGCGTTGCGCCTCCAACAGTTCTTTTTTTCGACGGCCAAGGGCGCGACTGGCGTCCTCACAATGAACGAGTCTTCCATCATTTTTCTCGCGCAAATACTCTATCATTGCGATATGATTGTCCCCGTGACCGCTTTCATTACCGGTAGACCACATAACGATCGAAGCATGGTTTTTATCCCGTTCATATGCACGCGCCATACGCTCCACAAATTCTTTTTTCCAGCTCGGCTCATTGCAAAGCCACCCCGGATTTTCCACATCATAGCCGCGCTTTGCCATCATATTGGCATTTCGATGAGCAATTCCGTGCGTTTCAATATCTGTTTCCAACACTACGTAAAGTCCCAGTTCATCGCAGTATTCCAAAAACTTGGGCGTGGGAGGATAATGGGAGGTGCGCACCATATTGATATTGAGCTTTTTCATCAGCTTCAAATCACTCAGGATTTCCTCATCACTCATCACCCAACCGTTTTCGGCAGAAGTGTCGTGATGATTAACGCCTTTGAATTTCACAGGAACTCCGTTGATACATACAGCTCTCTCATCATTAATGCTGATTTCTCTGAAGCCGATTTTCTGAACAATTTGTTCTCCTGCTTTTTCAAGCAAAACGGTATATAAAAACGGATTTTCCGCATTCCAAAGAATCGGGTCTGCTACCGAAAAGGTGGCTTTTCCCGTCGCATCCGTCACGGTTTTGGCAATCACCGTTTCATCACGCAGTAAGGTAAGGGTAACGTCAGAAGCGGTAGTAATATCAATCAAATTGTTGTTTTGGGTACGAATATCAATATCTACAATATGACCCTCGGGTCGTTCAAGCAAATATATATCTCTGAAAATACCGTTACAACGGAATGCATCTTGATCTTCCAAGTAACTGCCGACACACCATTTGCGCACCGCTACGCGCAAAACGTTCTTACCTGCAGTCACAAAATCCGTAATATCAAATTCCGCTTGCAGATGACTTCCCTGTGTAATACCGACAAAATCACCATTCAGATAAATCTCCGCCATGGAGGAGACGCCCTCCAAAACCAAATAGGTGCGACCGAATGCAGTAACGTCAATCTCTTTTTGGTACACCGCCACCGGATTTTCCATTGGTACAAACGGCGGATCAACGGGATACGGGTAGTCTACATTGGTGTAGTTTGGGTTTTCATAGCCCGTGTTTTGCCAAGTGGAAGGCACCTTCACCTGATCGGTGCAGGCAACGGTTTTAACGTCGACGCTATCTCCGTCGGCAAAATAAGCAAAATCAAACAGTCCGTTGAGCCGTGTATATTTTGCCGCACCTTGCGGTATATAATAACTGCGCGGCGCACTGCGGCGCACCGAAGTAAGTTCTTGATTTTCATAAATTCTCATACTGTTCCCTCCACTTTTCAGCAGTTTGAAAACCGATATTTTGACAATTTTAGACTACCACACTTTTCACTTAAAATCAACCTTTTTAAAAAAAACATCCTTGGTTTCCCAAGGATGTTTTTTATTAATTTATCTTGCGTATTCTTTTGCACAAACCATAATCTTTGCAATTTCAGCACGGGTAACGGAAGCGGTCGGGTTCAGATTACCCTTATGGTCACCGCTTACCAAACCGTATGCCACGGCGGTGCGTACATAGACTTTTGCCCATTTTGCAATCTTAGCTGTATCCTTAAAGGAAGACAGGCTGGCAGATTTGCTGGTATCCAAAGCGCAAGCACGAACAATTACCGCCATAAACTCTTGACGGCTGATCGCATTTTTGGGATGGAAGTTGGTGCCGTCGCCCGAGAAGATGCCAAGCTTTGTAACTGCTTTAACCGCAGTGGTTGCCCAAGAAGAAATGGAAGCGGCATCCTTATAAGTCAGTTTGCTATTTTCATAACTTGCAGCGTCAATACCCATCAAGTTGCAAATAAAGATAGCAACTTCTTGACGAGTGGCCTTACCGCCCGGAGTAAAGGTACGAGCTCCGTCTTTAGAGGAGGTACCGCTGGTAATGCCCATTTTGTATGCTTCATTGATATAAGTTTCCGCCCAATGACCGGAAATATCAGAGAATTTATCGGATTTGCTTCCTGCGGTCAATGTAAGAACATAGCTTTCTTTCACGCCTGTTTGAGAAGTTACATCAACATAGTACTTAACGTATGACTGCTTGGGAGCGCTGGTCAAGGTGCATATGTTTGCAGCTGTCATAGAAGACGGAACTTCAACGGTCTTCTTGCGGTCTGCAAATACCTTTACCGTAGCGTTGTTGCTTACTTTAATCTCAATCGTAGCAGCATCGTCAGATCTGGTAGCAGCAATCTCATTGCCGTTACGTGTAATGGTGAAATCAGTGATACCAACGATTTTAGCCTCAGTAACCTTTACTTCGTTTTGAACGATCAATTGAGTGATTGCGGTTCTGCCGTTAGCAGCTGTAACACGAATGTAGAAAATATTTTCGCCCTCAGCCAACTTGAGTTGTTTGGGGGATGCGCTTGTGCTGAGTGCAGCGCCAACGGGAAGATCAACATTAAAATCATAATCCTTAAAGATATCGTAAGAAGCACCTTCGCTTACCTGAATGGTATCCATAACGCTATCGATATATTTCTTGGGTTGCAGATAAATGGTGCTGCCGCTGATATACTTCAAGCCAATCAAATTACCGGTAGCATTAGCATTCAGTTCTTCTTGGCTATTGGTAAAGTCAGGGAAGGATGTTACAAGAATGGTGTTTTCAGAAGAACGATCCTGACGAGTCATAAGAATGGTATACATTTGGTTGGTGCCATCCTCTGCAGTTACCTTCACATAAACCTTGTTTTCACCGATTTTGAGAGCAATGTCACCTGTCTTACGAATGTTGGCACCGATATCTTCATAGAAAGCATAGGTGGCTCCTTCGCTGACAGTGAACTTGGGAGTAATTTTCTCAACGGCGAAGGGATAGGTGATGGTAACCGTATTGCCGTCGATTTCAAATTCTTCTTCGCCATCTACGGCCAACAGTTCACAGTCACTGTTCTTGCTACGATTGAAAGCAATGGTATAAACATTACTTTGTGATTCGTCTTCAGAAACCACTTTAACAATATAAGTTGTCTGACCAACAGGTACGAAAACATCAGTGTAATTAATCGGTGTTTTCATTTCGGTATCATCTGCTTCATAGAAGAAAACAGAAGCACCGGCAGAGGTCAGAGGAATCAAAGCACCCTTTACATAGTTGTTGGGAAGTGTGCAGCTGAAGCGGTTAGCGCCTTGCGCAACCCAAGTGCTGCCCTCAACATCCATACCCTTGATTTCAGCCTTGTTGTTTTTGGGCTGATTTACTTGGATGGTATAAATCTGGCTCAGTTCACCGTCTGCGGTAGAAACCTTAACGTAAGCTATGGTTTTCTGACCTGCCATTACGACAGCATTGTCACTGTAAGGAATTGTGCATTCTTTATCAGCATAAATTCCATATTTTGCCTCAGCGCTGACAGCGAGGTCAAAGGCAACCTTTTCCTGTACGGTATTAGATGTATAAGTAACTGTTTTGCTGGCGGCATCAAATTTTGCGCCCTCGGGAGCATTTACGCCCAAAAGCTGATAGTCACCCGAAAGAATGGTCATTGCTTCATTTATATAATAGGGACTGAATTTTGCTTTGCCGGCAACAATAGAAGAAAGACCGTTTGCATAATAGTTATAAGTACAATCTGCTGTGCTTTCCAAATTGTTGATCAAAAGTTCGGTGACACCGGGGCCAAAATAGTTGTTGCGGATTGCAATGGTCTGACCGCTGAAACCTGCTTTGGCGGAAACACTCATTCGAGCTTTGGTAGTTCCTTCAAAACGGTTGTTTTCAACGGTAAACGAAACACCGTTTACAATGTTTGCAACCGTCACTAAAGTGTTTGCATTACAGTCGATAAAGCGGTTGCCGTCCAATTTCATAGATGCGTTGGCGTGCGGATTACCGCCGGCATTACCGAAATCAATGTAAGAAGCACTCTTATAGAAGATATTATCTTTAAATGTTAAAACATCTGTTGCCGCACCGTCTACACAACCGAAGAAGAGACGGCCGGTATTATTATGAAATACGTTTCCTTCAAACAAAGCATTGGAAGCACCGGCATAAGAACCGGTATTTCCGCCGAATTTTCCTTCGTAACGATTGTTTTTGAAAACTATGTTGGACATAGTGTTTTGTGTACCGGCAAGGGCCATACGATAGAATGTACCATGTGAGCTTGTAAGTCCAACAAAAAGAATGTTTTTAAATGTCATTCCATTAACGGTAAATCTGCCGACATCGTCAAACTTAATTTGAGCTTCTTCGGTCATAGTAATACCGTCAATCTCTATGCCATCAACACCCTTGTCAAATGCCAGGGGCATGGTGAATACTGTTTCTTCCGACAAATCGGTACGCTGAGGATTTCTGCTGTATTCGGGATCTGACATATTGTTGGGGTTGATACCCGCCTTAGCACCTCTATAGGTAACGCCCTTATTGAAATAAATTGTTTCATCATATACACCGCGAGGCAGGTTGATAACAGTTCCTTTTTGAGCAGCGGCAACAGCTGATGCAATATCGCCGAAAGCAGTGTAACCAACAATGGCACGGCGCCAATCTTCACCAACCTGAACATAAACCGTTTGACCGTAAGCATACTGAGCAAAGTCAGCACTTACAACCAATTCTTCGGGGTCCATATAATCGGAATAATATGCTTTTCTGGTAAGGTTTAAAGTATAGATTGTGGAATAATTTTCATAGTTGACTTTTGCATATACCGTATTGGAACCTTCTTTAAGTACCACGGTATTATTGACAAGAGGTACAGTACACTGTGCATCTTCATAGAAAGAGTAGTAAGCACCTTGTACTACTTCAAGACCCAGTTCTATCTCACTGATGGCGTTGGGAATGTCTGCCGCGATCACAGAAACAGGAGCTACCTGAATCTTTGCATTTGCAAGAGAAACACCCACAGTGTTTGTCAGCGCGGTTACGGAAAGCACTTCGGAGGTTTTGGTGAGTTGTTCATTGAGCCAATATCTGCCAAAATCAAAATCGGCATTTGCTACGCTGTCCAAAATGGTAACAACTTTATCGGGGCTGATGCCTGCGGTATAGTTATCATATACCTTGGGAGCATAAGAACCATCACTGCTTTGCATGGTAATAAAATTACAGTCATTTTCATTAGCAGGATAGAACATATTGTTATAAATTTCCGCACCAATGGGAGCCATCTTTGTTGTTGTGGCTTGGTCACGGAACTGACCTCTCAGGAAAAGAGCATTACCAAGGTTTTTAAAGGTGTTGCTATGGATCAATACACTTTTAGCTTCCGGCAACCACGAAGTCGAATATTTGTTGGAAGAAGCGGTTGCGTGAATACCCAGTGCCCATTGCCCTTCAGCTTTGTTGGTACCGACAGTATCGAAAATGTTATCGGAAACCTCAACTTCACCACCGATGTTGTCATACAGTTGGTTTTTGGCAACGTTGTAAACATAGTTGCCGGTTACTGTAGTGGTGGTTTGCAGTTGGCTGACGGTAAAACCACAGTTGGTGGTATTAGCAATATAGTTACCGCTTACGGTTGCACTTGTTGCCCAAACAACCTCAATCGCGTTGGTCATATCATAACCATTACCGGTATAACCAACTCTCTCAATACGGTTGTTTTCTACAACTACAGCCTGTGACATGAGGTTCATGTTATTTACCGAGCCTGCTTGGATTGCACTGAACTCGGTGGCAACCGCTTCAATTTTAGAATAAGCATTTTCATTGATTATATCAAAAACATTGTAAGAAATGTTGACGTTGGCACCACGATAACGCTCGCCACACAAATAAATGGCGGAGTCACCGGTTACTGCAAAACCGTTTACGGTTAATTTGAGTATACCGCTCGTTATGTCGTTTGCGCCCAACGCTTTGTAATAAATCAAAGAGTTTTGCAGAATCGTCTCATCTGCACCTGTTGCGGCACGACCGTTAGCAACCTGACTTGCATCCAAAGCGTTGTTCGGATTTACGTCTTTGTTATTACCGTAAAGAAAAACGCTTCTTTCAATTGCCAAATTGGTGGTATATACACCGGCGGCAACATAGATGCTACCGTTTTCTGCTACTGCGGCATATGCAGCCTCTACTGTAGCAAAAGCGGTGGTGCCCATCTTACCGGTATACTTTGTACCGGCAACGGTGGCGGAAACTGTCGTTCCCTTTTTTTGACCTGCAAAGTCGTCATCAACAACTACTACGTCTTGACTACAAGTTACACCTGCAGCTGCAGAAACGGAAAACGTTCCCATAACTGTGGTGAAAACCATCGCCAGCGTCAGTACAATTGTCAAAATGCGCTTGATGCTCTTCATGTTCTTTACCTCCTGAAAATGCGTCAAAATTAAAAGACAGAATAATAGTTAATAAAATTATATATAAAATAAGCACAAAAGTCAATGACAACATAGCACACAAAAATGCTTTTGTGTATATTGCATAATTTTTTTGGCGCGAAATTGTATATAATAGCAAGAGAGGTGGCTGCAAAAAACAGTTGCCATTTTTGAAAAAGTGAGGTTTTCAATATGTGCGGTATTATCGGTTATGTCGGACAAAGACAAGCTCCCGACATTTTGCTTTCAGGACTTAAACGGTTGGAATACAGAGGGTACGATTCGGCAGGTATTGCTGTTTTTGAAGATAAACAAATCAAAATTCTCAAAACGCAAGGACGGGTACAAGCCCTTGCCGCCAAAGTAAAAGCCGCCCCGCCCGTCAACGTTCACTGCGGTATCGGGCACACCCGTTGGGCAACGCACGGCAAACCAAGTGACATCAACGCTCATCCGCACCAGGTGGGGCAGGTCACGTTGGTACACAACGGGATCATCGAAAATCATAGTGAACTTTCTCTTCGCTTTCATCCGCATCCCATTTCGCAAACCGACAGTGAGATTGCCGCCGCTGTCATCAACGCATTTTATGAAGGCGATGCCGTAAAAGCAATATTTGAGGGCGCAAATCGTTTTGAAGGCTCTTTTGCACTGTGCATTCTTTTTAAGGATCAACCCGATACCATATACGCTTTACGAAAATCATCACCCCTGATCGTTGCAACAGAAGAAAACGGGGCATTTCTCGCTTCGGACATCCCTGCCATTCTGCCCTTTACCCGCCAATATTATCTGCCCGAGCAAAACGAACTTGCCATCATTGACAAAAGCGGTGTCCGCTTTGTTGATGAGAGCGGCACCCCCATCCAAAAGCAACTTTTGCAAGCTGACTGGAGCGAAGATGCCGCGCAGAAAAACGGTTTTGAGCATTTTATGCTCAAAGAAATTTTCGAGCAACCCGATGCCATCCGCAGTACCATTCATCATTACAAAAAAGATTTCTCCGTTTTTGAAAACGAGCTTTTTGATTTTGATATTAAGGGGAATATTCACATCGTCGGTTGCGGCAGCGCTTATCATGCAGGGTTAATGGGAAAACACGCCCTTGAAAAACTGGCAAGAATCCCCACTGCCGTGCACATTGCCTCCGAGTTTCGCTACGATCGTCCCATTTTGAGAAAAGAAGATCTCGTCATTGCCGTTTCACAGTCGGGCGAAACAGCGGATACCCTTGCCGCCGCTCGTCTTGCGCGTGAGCACAACGTTTCTGTTCTCGCCATAGTTAACGTGCGCGGCTCTTCTTTGGAAAGACTTGCCGACCACACTCTTTATACCTTGGCAGGACCTGAGATTGCCGTTGCGACCACAAAGGCTTATCTTTGCCAAGTTTGTTTGTTGCAACTCTTTGCCGTTAAATTGGCAGATAAAAAACTGACCATGCAGGAATACAAGGATATGATGGTTGCTTTTGAAGCGTTACCCGCACAAATTCAGTCCGCCCTTTCCTTTCAACACGACGCCAAAAAGTTAGCCCTTGACTACAAAGATGCACAGCACATCTTTTTTATGGGACGAGGGCAAGACGCCTTTTTGGCGATGGAAAGTTCGCTCAAATTAAAAGAAATTTCTTACATTCATTCCGAGAGCTACGCGGCCGGTGAACTCAAGCACGGCACCATTTCCCTGATCACGCCCAAAACGCCCGTCATCGCCCTGATGACCGACCGAGAACGTCTGTCCAAAACCGTATCCAATCTAAAAGAGGTCGGTGCCAGAGGTGCGCCCGTAACCGCTGTCACCTATGAAGATGTAGCCACCGCCTCATTTGCGCAGCGCAAAATCGTGCTCGACTCCTGTTCCGCACTCACTTCTCCTTTGCTTGCCGCCGTCAAACTGCAGTTGTTAGCATATTACGTGGCGTTGGAAAAAGGATGTGATATCGACCGTCCGCGCAACCTTGCCAAAAGTGTAACCGTCGAATAGAAAAGTTTTGACAGAAGCGTAAAACAGGTGTATGATATTTTCAAAGTGTTACGCAAATGAAGGAGACATTATGAAATATTGCGCCGATTATATCAAAAATATTCTTTCCCTTCACGGCAAGATTTTAAAGAAATCCTTGGGGCAGAATTTTCTGTTTGAAAAAGCCATACTGGATAAGATTGTTTTGGCTTCAGTGGATAACAAAGAAACAAATATCGTCGAAATCGGCGCAGGAGTGGGACTTCTTACAGATTTGCTTTGCCAAAATGCATCTAAAGTGGTAACCGTTGAAATTGACGACACGTTGCCGCCCCTCTTAAAAGAAACCGTTCCGCACGACAATTTTACCCTTGTCCTGCAAGACGTATTGCAAGTGGATTTTCAAAAGCTTTCCGAATCTTATTTCGGCGGCAAAAAGTTTAATATCGTGGGCAACCTGCCCTACTATATCACCACCAAAATTTTAGACCGACTGATGCAACATCACTCATTGTTCGACCGTGCCGTAATTATGGTGCAACGTGAAGTTGCCGATCGACTGCAGAGTTCACCGGGCAGTAAGGAATACCGCGCTACCACACTTTGCGTCAAAGCACTTTTTGAAATTGAAATTATATGCAATGTTGCCGCGCATAATTTCGTGCCGCCGCCTCATATCGAAAGCACCGTCGTTGCACTGACGCCCAAATCAGATATCGGAATTTCCGACAGTAAAATTCCCGACTTTTTAGACTTTGTGCAACGCGCTTTTCTTGCCAGAAGAAAGCAGCTTAAAGCAGTGGCAAAATCACTCGGAGCCACACCGCAAAAAATCGTGGAATCACTTGGTACACTTGGACTTCCCGAAACCGCTCGTGCTGAGCAACTCTCCCCCGAGCAAATGACCAATCTCTTTAATTTATTGTCTTAAAATCTACCCGAAATATAAAAAAGGAATCATCCGCAGATGATTCCTTTTTAATTTACGTTTTGGTTTAACCAAGCAGGTTCATCGCAATGATGACGCCCACCAAGATAATAGATGCAACAATGGTAATCTTACCCATAATAGCATCACGAGAACGATTTTGATTCTTATTAAAATAAGAACGAGCATCTGCTGCAGAGCCGCCGGCCATTGCGCCCAAACCGTCGTTCTTACCCTGCTGAATCATAATTACTGCCATAATAACAACGGACAGAACAATAGCGATTGCGCCTAAGATAATTTGTGCAACTGTCATTTTAATCACCTTTCTATTCTAAGTGCTATAAAGTATAATATCACACCACGCCAAAGATTGCAAGTTTTTTTTACAGTTTTATGTAACTTTAGCAACCTCATAATTTTATGAACCCTGAGTTTTCCACAGAGAAAAGGTCGATTTTATGCGGTTTTTGAGGAAATTATCCACGGTTTTACACTTTTTCCACAGAGTTTTCAACCGTAATTATGTAAACCCTATTTTTAGTCAATTATTTTAATTTGGCGCAAAATCCGCAGCAAAACAAAGTAAATTGCGATCAATATGCCGCAAATCAGCGAGGTAAGTTTGCCGTTCAACCATCCTTGTTGCAGTACCAGCCAGTACAATGCAAAAATCAAAAGAACGCCCTCAAACTTCCAAATTTTGTAGCCTTTTTTCTTGCCGTAATACCAAATAGCAAGAGCCAAAAGTCCCAAAGCGCACCACCCGATTGTGAACGCTACGGATTGCTGAACAAAGCGGAATGTAACGAAATTCTGCATGGTATTATAATACGTCTGATAATTAAGCAAAACGCCGATACCGCTTGCGGCGCACAGCCAACCGTAATATTGAAACTCTTTATTTTGATCCCACGTGGCAACATACAAAACGTACATTTCACCCAAAAGAAGCCAAGCAATCGGCGTGGTATAGATCCACCAATCCACCGGTAAAGAGATCAGCAATATCGCGTGGCTCGCCAGTGCCGCGCAAGACAGATAAAACCAATAATCCATTGCCCAGACGGTGTTTTCAAAAGACACTCCTGCCTTTTTTTGCTTACTTTTCTGAATACCTACAAACACCGTAAGTACCGTCAACAATCCGACGATAACGAAGATTGCCCAACCGGTCAGCAAATGAAGTTTACGCGCGCCCCATACACTCGCCGCCAACAGCAAAAACAAAAACAATCCCACCACACTACGCGTGATATGGACTTCTGCGGAATTATATTTCACCGTTTTTTTAGCCATTATTCTTTCACCTCAGTTTGTGATTTATAAAACAAAACAGGCAGAACGTATGCTGCCGCATTTTCGGTACGTAAGATTCTTTTTCCAAGCGTTACAGACGGAATTTTCTTACTTTCCCAAAGAGCACATTCCTCGTCAGCAAATCCACCCTCCGAGCCGATCAGAAAAGATATTTCTTTTGCCGAAGGCAACTGCGCCAAGGTGCCGCGCGTTTCTTTTTCATAGCAAACAAAGGCAAAGGGTTGCTCTGCCATCTGCTCAATTGCCTCTTTTATATCAATAATGGGAGAAATCTCCGGCACCAGTCCCCTGCCGCTTTGTTTTGCGGCGGCAAGTGCCACCTTTTGCCAGCGTGCGATCTTTTTATCCCCTTCGGGTCTTGCGACGCAAAAACGCGATAATACAGGCACAAAACGAGAGACACCCATCTCGGTGCAACGAGTGATAATCTGTTCCATCTTATCGCCCTTGGCAATGCACTGATACAGAGTAATAAACGGTCCGTCCTCTGCACTTGCAGGGGCGCTTTTGGTTACGCTCAGGGTCGCCGACTCTTTATCAAAGCTCTCGGCAAGGCAAAAATAATCTGTTCCCTTCCCGTCGCAAACTTCCACCTCATCTCCGACCCTTGCTCTTAAAACACGGGCAAGATGGTGAAAATTTTCACCTCTCAGAACAATTTGATTTTCGCCGATACTATCCTCATTTGTCAGAAAAAATCGACTCATTTTCTTTCCTTTCCGACCAACAGCGCACTCCAGCCACGCTTTGTCTGCTGCTCACGCAACACAAAGCCGTGCGAAAGTGCCGCATCTATGATTTCCTGTGTACGTTCTTCAATAATGCCCGAAAGCATCAGCACACCGTCATCCTTCATAAAGCGGCCGATATCTTTCAAAAGCATTTTAATAACGTCAGCTACAATGTTGGCACAAACAACGTCATATTGTCCCTCTACCTTATCGGTCAAATCGCCTGCAACAAACTGAGCTTTATCTTGCACGCCGTTCAAAACAGCGTTTTCACCGCTTGCCTTAATTGCCAGTTCATCAATATCCACGCCAAAATTACTTTCAGCGCCGAGCAGTAATGCCGCAATACCGAGAATACCGCTGCCGCAACCAACGTCCAACACACGTTTACCCGACAAATCCATATCAGATAAATAGCCAAGACACAACGAAGTCGTTTCATGACTGCCGGTACCAAAAGCCGCACCCGGATCCATTTTCAGCACTGCTTGTCCCAAAGGCGCATCATATTGTTCCCATTCAGGCACTACCGCAAGGCGCTCACTGATCACAATCGGCTTATAGTATTGTTTCCAGGTATCATTCCACTGCGAATCATCGCGACTCACTTCGCTGATTTCCAAGGTGCCGTAAAGCGCGGCAAGTTCACTTTTCTTCAGTTCTGCAATGCGACGGCAGACCATTGCAAAAGTTTGTGCGCCCTGATCGTTTTGCGGCAAATAAATGCGGATGACACTCTCTGCATCCCGCAGTTTCAAAAGTTCATCATCAACGTAGTCCCAGTGCGGTGTTGTACTCTCTAAAAATTCGTTAAAATCCGCGCTGTCTACAATCTCAAATCCGCCCACGCCCAAGGCAATCAGTTCATTACTGACCATCTCGATGCCGGTGGAGGCGGTATGAATGGTAATCTCTCTATATTCCATATAAATACTCCAATAAAAAAATAATCGGTAGAAATCTCTACCGATTATTTTATCATAATTAAGTGCAACTTACAAGTACTAATTATCCCTTCACAGCCCCTGCCATAACGCCTTTGATGATATATTTCTGCGCCAAGAAATAAAAGACAACCACCGGCAATATACTCAGCAGTATCAGCGCCATAATCGCGCCTATATCGCTTTGACCGTAACTGCCGTTTAAATACTGAATATGAATCGGAATGGTTTTAAACTGACGAATATCCAGCACAAGATACGGCAGCAGATAATCGTTCCATATCCACATTGTTTGCAGTATCCCCACCGATATCATCGTCGGCCGCAATATCGGCATCACCACCCCAAAATACGTGCGCAAAACACCGCAACCATCAATCGATGCCGCTTCCTCTATTTCCTGCGGCATTCCCCTTGAAAAGCCAACGAACATAAACACCGCAAGTCCTGCGCCAAAGCCAAGATAGATAATAGGAATGGTCCACGGGGTGTTCAGTCGCAAAGAGTCGGCTGTTTTAGAGAGGGTATACATTACCATCTGAAACGGAACGATCATAGAAAAGACAAACAGCAAATACAGTGCCTTTGTAAATCGGTTTTCAACTCTTGCAATAAACCAAGCGCACATAGAAGTACACAGCAAAATCAACCCGACCGACAAAATGGTAATCATAAAACTATAAAACACACTTTTATAAAAAGGATAGTTACCAAACGTCATACCGGTAATATAGTTTTTAAGGCCCACGAAAGTTTGCTGATTCGGCAGTGAAAAGGGAGCGCTCGAAATACCGCTTCGGGCTTTAAAAGAATTAAATAACACCACGAAAATCGGCCAGACATATACCGCGCTGATGAGAGACAATATGATTGTCAGTATATATGTTTTCATCCTTTTCATTATTGTTGCACCTCTCTTTTGCGCGTAAATCGCAACTGCATAAGTGCAATCAGCGCCACAAGAATGAAAAACAGCACTGCCTTTGCCTGTCCAATACCGCGAGCGGCAGAATTACTGTAAAAAGTGTTGTAAATATTGAGCGCCAACATTTCGGTCAGATACACCGTTTTGCCGCCGCCCATCAACCGTCCGGGTGCCCCTGCCGTCAGCGCCAAATTCTGATCAAACAACTTAAATGAGCCGGTAAGTGTCAAAAATACGCAGATGGTAATAGAGGGCATCACCATAGGAACGGTAATCTTTTTTAATACCTGCCACCCCGATGCCCCATCGATGCGCGCCGCCTCATAAAGACTTTCCGGCACACTTTGCAGCCCTGCAATGTAAATAACCATCATATAGCCGACCTGTTGCCAACACATCAAAATCACCAGTCCCCAGAAGCCATATTTTGCCTCAAGTGCCAGTGCCGTATCAAACTGAGATAAAATTCCGTTAAAAATCAATTGCCAGATATACCCAAGCACGATGCCGCCGATTAAATTAGGAAGAAAAAACACCGTACGAAAAGCATTTTTTCCGCGCACATTTCCCGTCAGCACATATGCCAGTGCAAAAGCAATCAAATTAATTGCAGTAACGCTGACTGCCGCAAACGCGGCAGTCAGCAAAAACGAATACAAAAACGAAACGTCGCTCAATGCACCAAGATAATTTTTAAACCCTACCCACTTGGCATCACCAACGGTTACAAATTTACAAAAAGAGAGATAAATTCCTTGCAAAAAAGGGTAAATAAATCCGATGCAAAAAGCAATTAAAGTCGGCCCTACAAACAGCGGCGCCCAGCGCCGCAGATGCTTATTCATGCTCACAGTCCGGCGTTTTTATATTCCGTTTCCCACGCATCTACAAACGCCTTTTCCACGCTGTCCCATCCGCTTTTGCCTGCGGCATATTGTGTCAGCGCCGTACCAAGCCCGCTTTTCCACTTGTCTGAAGGAATCGTGGTAAATGCCCAACTCACCGGTTTTTTACCTGCATCCACGTAGTTGGCGGCGATTTTAACCAGTGGGTTTTCCGCTGTTTTGGCGCGCTTGAACGGTGCCACAAATCCCATATCATCTGCCAGTGCATTTGTCCCCGTTTCGCTGGTAACCACCCAGTTTATAAAATCAAGCGTTGCTTTCTTATCAGCTTCACTTGCAGTTGCATTTACACACCAATAGTTTTCCGAGCCTGTGCAAAGACCTTGTTCTTCTTCACCCGTTGCACCGATATAGATGGGAAGCATACCAAATTCCTCATCCTCAAGCCCTTCCCCGTTTTCTTCTTTAAGATTGCCATACTCCCACGTTCCGTTTTGGTAAAACACGGCTTTGCCTGTTTTAAATTCCGTAGCGGCATCTGTGGCAGTTTTAGAAGAAAGTGTACTGGGCTCTACCGTAGCATTGTTGATATACAAATCCCAGATTTTCTTAAATCCATCTAAATAATCGCCCTTGATTTTGGCTGCAGAGGTAACGTTGTTATCTTGATATTCATAAAATATCGGCAGATTTGCCAGATGCCCCTTAAATCGCCAATCAGAACTTGCATCCATTCCTGCAGAGGTAAATGCGCCATCAACGCCAAGATCCTCTTTGTGCGCTTGGATTTCCTTTACCACTGTGGAAAAGGTATCAAAATTGTTGATTCCCTCTACCGTTTTGATGGTAGAAAAATCCGCAGCAAAATATTTATCAAGCAGCGTTTTATTATAAATGATTCCATAGGTTTCAATGGCATAAGCAATGCCGTAAACTTTGCCGTCATCCCGCAAGGCAAAGCTATCATCTGTCAGTTCTTTCAGCACTTCGCTCTCACTTAAATCAAGGCAATAATTTTTCCAACCGGCAAGACCGATGGGACCATTCACCTGAAACAGAGTGGGGGCATTGCTTTTATCCATTTCTCCCGTCAAGGTTTGCTCATACTGCCCCTCTGCAGCGGTAAGCACCTCCACTTTTATGCCCGTTTCTTCGGTATATTCCTTAGCCAGTTCCTGCCAAGCCTCATCCTGTTCGGGCTTGAAATTCAGATAATACACCTTACCTTGTTCCTCTTTTTTAGCACATCCCGTCAGTAGTGACAAAAGCACCACCATCAGCACTATCCACGAAATTTTTTGTTTCATAGTCAAAACCTCCAATTTTGTTCATTGATAGTTTTGACCGTAAAAGCAAAAGTATGCGGTTTTAAAAAAACAAATAGCCAAAAAGAGTTTTACTCTTTTTGGCTATTTTAAAAATTATGTTATTTATGCTACAAGCGATTTTGCAAGAAACTGTGCATAATTATATAAAATGGTGGCAACCTCCGCACGTGTTGCATTCCCCTTAGGATCAAACATGTTACGGGGTTTTCCGTTTACAACGCCCTCGTTACGGCAGGCGTATACGGCAGTTTTTGCATATTTTGAAATCGCTTTATGATCGGCAAACTTTTTGCCGCCTGCACTCATTTCAAGGTCAATGTCCAATCCAACCTGTTGCATCGTAATTGCCACAACGTCGTTCAAACGCACCAGCATTGCACACATCTGCTCTCTTGTAATTTTGTCGTCGGGAGCAAACTCCGTGTCACTCACGCCCTTAACAATGCCAAGGTAACTGCCCCAAGCAACCGCCTTTGAATAATACTTGCCGGCAGGCACGTCTTTAAAACTATGGGGCGGTGTTTCATCCATATCGTCAAGTCCCAGCAGTCGAACAGCGACCGTTACAAACATGGCACGAGTCATTGCCGTTTCCGGCTCAAAGGTCGTTTTACTCATACCGGAAAACAGCTCTGCGGAAATTACGAAGTTGATGGCACCTACGTACCAGCCCTTCTGCTTTACATCCTTAAATTTTGCGGAGGGGGAAACGATGTCAATCTGCTTTTTAAGCGTACCCACGCACTTTCCTTTACCGACGACCGTAATGGTGGCTTTGCCGGGACCTTTGGCGTTGGTTACCTTTAAGGTATAGTCTTCCCCTTCTTTCAGGTACTCACCCGACGGGTAAAAGAATACCGCCAAATCCTTTTTGATCGAGGCGTTGTTATACAAAACCTGTGCCCCGTCGGTGACTTCCTGCCCTTGATATTCTATGTGAGCATTTTGCATATCCCAGGGCTCACCGATCTGATAGATTTCTGTGCCATAGTAGTCGTATTCACCTTTTTGAAGGCATATTTCTACCGCATGATAACCTGCCTGTGCCGCCGTCCAGCCGATGATACTGCCGCTACCCGTAGCAATTTGCTCGTGCGGATCGGTCAAGGCGTTATTTAAGGACACCGTATCAGTGTCCTCAATTTCAACGTTTACATAGTCTTCCTCGGCGTTTGACCATACGAATAATTTCAGGTGATACTCAAAGGTATGCCCCACCTCATATACACCGCCAAAATCATTACCCTCAGCATCGTATACCCTCACGTAACCGTCAGAAAGGTCAAGGTCGGGCGTTGCAAACGAGCAGATACCGAACATACCCATACAGATGATAACGCTCAAACACAGTGCTATAATTTTTTTCATTTTATTCACAATTTACTCCTTTAATAGATAACCTTGCTTAAAAACTCTTTCAAGCGCGGATTTTGCGGATTTCCGAAAATTTCGGCAGGTGTGCCCTGTTCGGTGATTTGACCGTCGTCCATAAAGAAAACGCGATTACCGACTTCTTTGGCAAAGCCCATTTCGTGCGTTACCACCACCATGGTCATACCTTCATTTGCAAGGTCTTTCATAACCTCCAACACTTCGCCGACCATTTCGGGATCCAGCGCACTGGTAGGCTCGTCAAACAGCATAACCTTCGGATTCATCGCAAGTGCACGGACAATTGCCACTCTTTGTTTCTGACCGCCTGAAAGAGTGGAAGGATACACGTTTGCCTTTTCCTCCAAACCGATGCGGCGCAAGAGTTCGAAAGCTTTTTCTTCTGCCTGCTCTTTGGTCATTTTTTTAAGAAGGATCGGTGCTAAGGTTATGTTTTCAAGCACCGTTTTGTTGTTAAAAAGATTAAATTGTTGGAAAACCATTCCGATATTTTGACGGTGTTTATTAATATCAACCCTCATATCCGCAATGTCTTCTCCATCAAACATAATGGAACCGGAAGAAGGATCTTCCATACAATTCAGGCATCTTAAAAAGGTGCTCTTACCACTGCCGGAAGGACCGATGATAACAACCTTATCGCCTTCATTGATGGTTTCGGTAATGTTTTTAAGAACTTCTACTTTACCGAAATTTTTGCAAAGATTAATTGTTTTTATCACCTTTTCTCAGACTCCTTTCCATCAGTTTTACGCCAAACGAAATCAGTGCCACCAGTACCATATACATCAGCGCCATAGCAATGTACGGCATAAAATATTCATACCGTACGTTACCGATTTCGGTAAATGTTTTATAAAGATCCACTGCCGCTACAAAGCTGACAACACTGGTATCTTTAATAAGTGCAATAAATTCATTGCCCAAAGTAGGCAAAATATTCTTGATAGCTTGGGGAATAACGATTTTCATCATCGTCGTACTGTAACTCAAGCCCAAAGCGCGTCCTGCTTCCATCTGACCGTGATCAACCGAAAGCAAACCGCCGCGCATGGTTTCCGAAACGTAGGCAGCAGAGTTCAAACCAAACACAATAATAGCCGTGTTGAGTGAAGAAACGGAAATGCCAAGCAGTGGCCAAAGAACATAGTAGGCAATCAAAAGTTGCACCACAATCGGTGTACCTCTGAAAAAGCCGACGTAAACGCTGCATACTTTATCCATCACTCGAATCCAACGTTTATATTTTGGGCTCACTTTTACTGCCGCAATCATTGTTCCGAGCACAATACCAATCAAAAGGCCAAGCACCGCAATCAACAAAGTGTTAACCAAACCGACGCTTAAAACTCTTTTCCAGCCGCCCTTTTCAATAAACAGTTCCCAGAACACCTGAAATTTTAAAGCAAAATTCATGTTTTTTTATATCCCTTCATAAAGTCTAAATAGCCACTGCGGAAAATTCCGCAGTGGCTTATGCAAAAGTAAAAATTAGCCGTTGAGTTTAGCAGTAATTGCTTTTGCAGGACCGTTATCAGCGATAACGTATTTTACCTGACCTTGTTGCATAGCGGTAATGGCAAGAGCTACATATTTATAAGAAGCAGCCTCGGCATCCAGACCTGCAAAGCCATAGCCTTCATCACCCTTGATGTAGAGTTCACCTGTGGTACCGGTCTGGCAACCAATCTTGGTAGCAGCATCCAGCTCAGCCAAGATTTTTGCAACATCTTCACCGGTGGTGCAAGCATCAAATGTAGTATCGTCTGCCATGGTGATTACAACCTGAGAAGCATTGTAGTAGCTGTCAGAGAAAGTAACAACTTTCTGACGATCGGGAGTAACGGAAAGACCTGCCATAGCAATGTCGCATTTGCCGCTTTGAACGGAATTTACAACAGCATCAAAGTCCATATCCTGAATAACCAGTTCCATACCCAGCTCTTCTGCCAGATAGTAAGCAATTTCCATATCAACGCCGGAGTACTTGCCGCCATCTACCATTTCGAAAGGCTCAAAGCCGGTAGAAGTAGCTACAACCAACTGATCTTTGCTCTCATCCAATACAGCGGATTCGAAGGTGAGGGGTGTGCCATCGCCAAAGTAGTTGTTGCAAATCTCATCGAATTTGCCGTTGTCTTGAATCTTCTTGAGGAAGGCATTTACCTTAGCAAGAAAATCTGTGTTGTCTTGTCCTACTGCAAAAGCATACTCTTCAGAGCTCAAAGGTAAATCAATTACCTTAACTTCAGTAGAAGCACCGCAGCCTGCCATCATACCGAGTGCCAGTACAACGACGGCCAGCAAAGAAATAATTTTTATCATTTTGTTTTTCATAATAGTCTCCTCTATCTCGCTTTCATTTTTTAAAGCTTTTTTCGTGATGTGACTATTATAGTGCATATTTTTTCATTTGTCAACACTTTTTTGAATAAATATTTAATATTTTTCGATTTTTGTTTGTTATTATGCACGTTTTATGCATAATTCGTGTTTTTATGCATAAAACGCCCGTTTTTGTTTAAACATTTTTACTAAAAGCGGTAGATAAATCACGCAAATGTTCATCCAGCCCCGCCTTTTTAAGCAAAAATTCTCCGTTTTCAACCTCAATTATTGTAACAGAAGCATTGCTGACCCAAGGAATATCCTTCATTCCATCCACGCCTCGTTCTTTACAATAACTCATAATACCACGAATAGCGCAAGCATGGGTGGCTACCGCAACGGTTTTTCCTTCGTTTTCGTCAGCGATTCTGCGCAGTGTTGCCACCAAACGTTGCTGCATTTGACGGACAGTTTCCCCACCGGGACAACATGCATTGCCGATATCTTGCAACCATACGTTAAATTCCGTGGGATACTGCAGCGGTAAATCGGGGTAGTATGTCCCCTCCCAGATGCCGCCGTTAATCTCGCGCATTCCTTTTTCTGCTACGATTGGCAAGTTCATAACTTCAGCCACGGCTTGTCCCGTAACAAAGGCGCGTGACAGATCACTGGCATAAACCGCATCTACTGCAAAATTTTCATTAACGAACTTTGCTGTCAGTTTTGCTTGTTTTACACCTAACTCTGTTAACGGAACATCTCTGTGTCCTGCAAAAGTTTCATCAACGTTTGCCGCACTTTGTCCATGACGAATCAACAAAAACGTTGTCATTTTTTAGTCCACCTTAATCAATTGCTTTGGTTTTCCATTTGCCGATTTTATAGAAAATCAGCGTCAGTATCGCGCCCAATACCCAAGAAACAAGTAACGAAATCGAAATACATTCAAATCTGCCAAACGGCAACTCGCTTGTTCTGGTAAGGAATGAAATGCCATAAGCAACGGGAACGCGAATTGCCACCGTCGTAATCAAGGAAATCCACATAGGTGTCATAGTATCGCCTGCACCGCGCATAATGCCGGACAAACTTTGTGTGACCGCCATTGCAATATAACCGACAGCCAATATTGTCATAAGATAATAACTTAAATCCACCAACTCTTGCGTATCGGTAAAAATAGCCATCAGATGTTTACCGAAAAAGAGAATAGACAAAGTAATCGCCGCCGAACACAAAAGCGCCATCAAAGTACCCTGTTTGGCACCTTTGGTCACTCTATCATACTTTCCGGCGCCAACATTTTGACCTGCATAGGTGGTCAGTGACGTTCCGAAGGAGAAGTTGGGCATCATTGCAAAACCGTCAACGCGCATTACAATCACGTTTGCCGCAATCAACAGTTCTCCGAATGAGTTGGTCAGTGACTGCACAACCAACATTGCCATCGAAAAGATTGCTTGGGTAGCGCCAGCAGGCAGACCCAGTTTGATAATGGTTTTAACGTATTGGGAACGCGGCCGCATATATTTAATGCCAAAATCAAAACATTCTCGCATTTTTGCCAGTTTAATACAACAAAGGGCAGAAGAAATAATTTGTGCAATTACCGTTGCCAAAGCAACGCCGGCAACGCCCATACCAAGTCCGGCAACAAAATAAATATCCAAAGCAATGTTCACCACGGTGGCAACCAACAAATAGATCAGTGCCGAAACCGAATCACCAAGACCGCGCAAAATACCGCTGAGAATGTTATAATATGCCATGCCGACACCGCCCAGCAGTGAAATCATCAGGTAATCGGTACACCAACCCAAAATACTGTCCGGTGTTTTCATTAAAACCAACACGGGACGAATCAGCGGTGCACAAACCAGCGCCAAAACCACGCAGGCAATTGCCGTTACCGTGATACTGTTTCCGACAGTGTAGGAAAGGCCTTCTCTGTTTTTAGCGCCGAAATATTGGCTAACCATAATGTTTACACCGGCAGATATGCCGATGAACAACACCAATAGCAAATTCAGTATCGGCATTGCACTGCCGACCGCCGCCAGTGCATTGTCACCCACATATCTTCCTACAACTATACTGTCTACCGTAGAATACAGCTGTTGCGCTATATTACCGATGAGCATCGGTAACGTAAACCACAAAATTCCTTTCCAGACCGAACCCTTGGTCATATCTCTTGATGAAAATAATTTACTCGCCATTTGAAACCTCTTTTGCTTTTTCTTTCCTTATTAATAAAACAACGTGTTTATTATATCAAAAATAATCTCCAAAAACAATAGTTTTATCTTCCTTTCAAGCATAAAAATGAGCAGACAAAGTCTGCTCATTTTATGGTTCTGACCGTCAAAAAAGTCGTTTCACCACAGAGAAACGACAATATTTAAAAATAAATCCTACTATTTTGTAGTTTTAAGTTCTAAGTATAAACAGCGGAAACACGAAAAAATCTTTTTGCGAAGCCTTGCGCTGCAAGGCTTTTCTCTGTTTTCCGTCGATGCGCCCTCTACTTTAAGGTGACAAGAGTTATCCGAATCTGCCTCAAAGCCTTGAATTTCGTCGCTTTTCGCCCTTTTTTCTTTGAAAGGCGGCAGCCTTTCTGCAGAAAACAAGAACAAAAATCCCCACAAATATCTCGACTTAGTGGACGAAGATCAAGAAAAGAGGGGATTTAGGTTTCCAGTATACAAAATAGTTTGTCCATACTGCCGTATGGACGAGGCTTTTAACACAGAGCCGGCGGAAATCCGCTTTTTCAAAACATGGTTCGAATGACTCTTATC
>JAZROO010000106.1:0-26809 GCA_045648705.1 Eubacteriales bacterium
GAGGTGTTGCAAATAATGGAGCCGAGCGCATTGCCGTAAGCAATCGAGCCGCTTCCTTGCATGGCGGCACCTGCTGATACCATAACTTCGGGAAGCGTCGTACCAATGGAAACAACGGTTGCACCAATTAAAATTTCAGGAAGATGCAGTCGTCTGGCAATGCCGGAAGCACCGTCCACAAACCAATCGCCGCCCTTGATAAGCAGCACAAAGCCGACGGCGAGTAATAAAATCGGAATCCACATAGATGATTTCTCCTTTAAACAGAATAAAAGTATTGTAACATATATAAATATTTCTGTCAATCAAGTATTGACAATAATTACTAATAAGAGTATAATAAAAATGATCCCCTGACACAAAGAATTTCTGCGTGAAAGGCGACGACAAAAAATGTGACTTATTTTATGCCGTTTCCTTGGGGGAACGGTATTTTTATTTTGAAAAGAGGAAAAATATGCAAACCAGAGTAGCGGTAATCAGTATTATTGTAGAGGATGCAGGTGTTGTAGAACAGGTCAACGCTCTGCTGCACGAATACGGAGAATATATTATCGGCAGAATGGGTATTCCGTATCGCCAAAAGAATATCAGTATTATTTCCATTGCAATCGACGCTCCGCAAAACGAGATTTCCTCACTTGCAGGTAAACTCGGAAAGCTCTCGGGTGTGAGCGCCAAGACCGCATTGTCGGCGGTGATCGGTAATGAATAACGTAGAGCGCATCAAAATTTTACAGCGCACCCATTCTCTGCCCACAGAGGAATATGAAATTTTGCTTGAGAGCATCACCGAAGAGGAAACCGAGTTTCTTTCGGAGTGTGCCCGTGCGGCGCGGCAGTCGGTGTACGGCAATGCCGTTTATTTCAGAGGGTTGATCGAAATCAGCAATATCTGCAAAAACGATTGCTATTACTGCGGTATTCGCGCTTCCAATCATAAGTGTGAGCGGTATCGGCTTTCGGAGGAGCAGATTTTGCAGTGTTGCAAAGAGGGGTATTCCCTTGGCTTTCGCACCTTTGTTCTCCAAGGGGGAGAGGACGGATATTTTACCGACGAAGTCCTGTGTCCCTTGATTGAGCAAATCAAGCAAACCTGTCCTGACAGTGCGATCACCTTATCACTCGGAGAGCGCAGTAAAGAAAGCTATGCCGCGCTCAAAGCGGCAGGGGCGGACAGATATCTTCTGCGCCACGAAACCATAGATAAAACGCATTACGGCAAACTCCATCCCGAAAAAATGAGTTACGAGCACCGAGGGCAGTGCCTTGAGTGGCTCAGAGAGTGCGGTTATCAGGTGGGATGCGGCTTTATGGTCGGCTCACCGGGGCAGAGCACAGAAATACTCGCAAGGGAACTAAAGTTTTTTGAAACTTTCAAACCCGATATGTGCGGCATCGGCCCGTTTATTCCGCACCGCGACACTCCGTTTGGTGATAAGGCGGCAGGGGCGGTGGAAACGACCTGTGTACTGCTGTCACTGTTGCGCCTGATTTATCCGCAGGTGTTACTGCCTGCCACAACGGCACTGGCATCTCTGGGAAAAGACGGCAGGACAAGAGGACTCCTTGCAGGTGCCAACGTGGTGATGCCCAACCTTTCCCCTCAAAGTGTACGTTCAAAATATGCTTTATATAACAACAAGAAATCAAGCGGCAGTGAGTCTGCCGAACAAATAAACAAACTGCAAACGTTGGTGGAGGACATTGGTATGACCCTTGCCGTCGGACGCGGCGACAGAAAGGAAGATTTAAATGGCTGAATATAATGTAAAATCGCTTAAGGCGGAAGAATTTATCAACGACGCGGAGATCCGCGCCACCCTCGAATATGCCGAGGCAAACAAAAACAACGATGCGCTCATTGACGAAATTTTGGAAAAAGCGCGTCCCAAAAAGACGGAAACGGGCTACGTTTGTGCAGGGCTTACCCACCGCGAAGCCAGTGTTCTGCTTGCTTGTGAAAATCCTGAAAAAATTGCGAAAATTTACGAGATTGCCGGGGAAATCAAGCAGAAATTTTATGGTAACCGCATTGTGATCTTTGCGCCGCTCTACCTTTCCAACTACTGCATCAACGGCTGTGTTTACTGCCCTTATCATCTGAAAAATAAAACCATTCCGCGCAAAAAACTCACCCAAGAGGAAGTGCGCGCTGAGGTGATTGCACTGCAGGATATGGGGCACAAGCGCCTTGCCATTGAGGCAGGGGAAGATCCTAAAAACAATCCCATCGAATACATCTTGGAGTGTATTGACACTATTTATTCGGTGCATCACAAAAACGGGGATATTCGTCGTGTCAACGTCAATATTGCCGCTACCACCGTTGAAAATTACCGCAAACTCAAAGAGGCAGGCATTGGAACGTACATTCTCTTTCAGGAGACCTATCATAAGGAAAGTTATCTTGCACTGCACCCCACCGGTCCCAAGCACGACTATGACTATCATACCGAGGCAATGGACCGCGCGATGCAGGGCGGCATTGACGACGTAGGTCTGGGCGTACTGTTCGGACTGGAACTGTACAAATACGAATTTGCAGGGCTGATTATGCACGCCGAGCATCTGGAGGCGGCGCACGGTGTGGGCCCCCACACCATCAGTGTGCCCCGACTCAAGCGCGCTGACGATATCAATCCCGACGATTTCGACAACGGCATCGACGATGATACCTTTGCCAAAATCACCGCCTGTATTCGTCTGGCGGTGCCCTACACGGGTATTATCATTTCTACCCGTGAGAGTGAAGAGGTGCGTGCAAGACTGTTAAATCTTGGTGTTTCGCAGGTGTCGGGCGGATCAAGAACTTCGGTGGGCGGTTACACTACCAAAGAACGTGTGCACGATACCGAGCAGTTTGACGTTTCCGACCTACGCTCACTGGATGAAGTGGTGCATTGGCTGATTGATAACGGACACATTCCCTCTTTCTGCACCGCTTGCTACCGTGAGGGCAGAACGGGTGACCGATTTATGAGTTTGTGTAAAACGGGGCAGATCGTTAACTGCTGTCATCCCAATGCTTTGATGACGCTGTGCGAGTATCTGGAGGACTATGCTGACGAGTTCACCAAGGCGGCAGGCTATGCGATGATTGAAAAGGAACTTGAAAAGGTCACCAACCCCAAAGTTAAGGAAATTGCCCGTAAAAACATTGAGGATATCCGAAATTCAAATCGAAGGGACTTTAGATTTTAATATGAGTTTACAAAACGTGGTAAAGGCAGAGCGGTTGCATATTGCACTCTTTGGCAAACGAAATGCCGGTAAAAGTTCACTCATCAACGCCCTTTCGGGACAAGAAACGGCGCTGGTCAGCGACGTGAAAGGCACCACCACCGACCCTGTGGAAAAGACGATGGAGCTTTTGCCGCTCGGGCCCGTGGTGCTGATCGACACCCCCGGTTTTGACGATGAGGGGCAGCTTGGTGAAAAGCGCGTCAAGCGTGCTTTGCAGGTGCTCGGTAAAACGGATATTGCCCTTTTGGTGATCGCAGGGCAGTCACCCGATGCTGAGGAGGGCGCCTTTTTGGACCAACTAAAGCAAAAGAATCTGCCGATCATTGTGGTCTATAACAAAGCAGATAAACTTGCCGAAATTCCGCAAACCAAGGAAAACGAAATCTTTGTCAGCGCATTGACGGGCTTTGGCATCGAGGCGCTGAAAGAAAAACTCGGAACACTTGCGCCCCAAAATAAAGAAAAATTTTTGGTGGCGGATTTGCTGAGTCGGGGAGACACGGTGGTGCTCGTCACACCCATCGACGCGGCGGCGCCCAAAGGGCGCATCATTCTGCCCCAACAGCAAACGCTTCGTGAAGTTTTAGACGTCGGTTGCACCGCCATCGTCTGCCAACCCGAAGAATTGGCGGCAACGCTTGAAAACCTCAAAACACCGCCCAAACTGGTGATCACCGATTCACAGGTTTTTGCGGCAGTGGGGAAAATTTTGCCGCCAAATATGGCGCTGACCTCTTTTTCCATCCTGTTTGCGCGATACAAAGGGGAACTTGATACCTTGGTGCAGGGCGCAAAGGTACTGAGTTCTCTGCGTGACGGGGACAAGGTGCTGATTTCCGAAGGATGCACCCACCACCGCCAATGCGGTGACATCGGCACCCAAAAACTGCCTAAATGGATTGAGCAGTTTTCAGGGGCAAAGGTGCAGTTTGAATTTACCTCGGGCGGCACCTTTCCGAGCGATCTGTCGGGCTATCGGTTGGTGGTGCACTGCGGCGGCTGTATGCTGACCGAAACGCAGATGAAAAGCCGACTAAATCAGGCAAAAGCGGCAGGGGTGCCAATGGTGAATTACGGCGTTGCCATTGCTCATATGAAAGGCATTCTTTCCCGTTCTCTGCAACCGCTTCAATAATAAAAAAATGACACTTTCGGATCGAAAGTGTCATTTTTAGCGTGTCAAAGAGGATTCTTTGACACGCTGGTAGACTGCAAAAAAGGAAGTTGCATTTCGCCGATGCGGTCTCGTCGGCGTACGTGGGTACGGTAGAGGGCGCAGCGGCGGAAAACAGAGAAAACCCTTGCGCTGCAAGGGTTCAAAAAAGCAAAACAACTGTAAATATCAGATAATAAATTTGCGGTTGTGATTTCTGTGAGCACAAACTTTTTTCTTTTATATTTATTTCTTCTCTGTGGTGAAACGACTTTTTTGACGGTCTGAATAAAAATGACACTTTCGGATCGAAAGTGTCATTTTACTTATCTGTTAACTTCTTTATATCTTGCATAGTGCATCAGCATATGAAGCAGATATTCTGCAGGAATACCGATGATGGCAAGTAAATTAAATGCCACAAAGAGAGGAATGGCAGGCAGGTATGCGGCAAACAGCATACAGCCGCCTGTATAGAGAATTCCGCGCAGAGTGGTGTAGAGCAGTGTGCGCACCCCGTCGGCAAAATGAACGTGGCGGAAAATGATGAATTTGTTGAGCAGAATGGTGGTGGCGGCGGCAAGAAGTGCGCCGTAGCCGACGTTGCAGTAAACTTCGCGGTAGCCCATCAAAATGGTATAAAACAGTATCACGTGCTCCCACACACCAAAACCTGCAAAGGAGCCCCAGGCAGATGAAAAGAGTCTGCCGTAGATGCGAAGCGTGTCTTTGAGGGGGTTGAAGTGAGAGGAACGGTTGCCGTCTATGTAAATTGCCTCAATGGGCAGGGTGGTGATGGTGATGCGCTGTTTGTCGGCATAATAGAGCATATTCATCTCATAGTCGTATTTGGTGCCTTTGACTTTGGTCAGCCAGTCGACCTGCTCGATGGAAAAGCCGCGCAGACCCGACTGATTGTCGGCAAACCAATGCCCTGTCAGCATAGTGTAGATAAAACGGGAAAGGTCGTTGCCGAATTTACTGCGCAGTGGCATATCCCGTTTAAACATACGGGTGGTCAGCACAAAGGGGGCGCCTTTTTCCAGTTCTTCGATAACGCGCAGAATGTCACTGACGGCATGTTGTCCGTCGGCATCTGCCGTTACAAAGTGGCGGCATTCGGGGAACTTTTCTTTGAGGGCGGCAAAACCGCGCTTGAGTGCGGCGCCCTTGCCCTCGTTTTTCTCCGAGTGAATCACGATGGCACCCGTCAGTGTATCAAATATCGGTTGGTGGTCGGCATCACTGCCGTCATCTACCACCAAAACCTGCAGTCCTGCCGCTAACAACTTTTCACTCAGTGCCGTAAGCGTCTGATCGGGTTGATAGGCAGGAATAATTACCACATTCATTTTCATTCTCCTGTATGTTGTTCAATAAACTGATGAATCTGCGCGAAAAGGATGTCGTTGACCGTGCCGTTTTTGCCGCGCATCAGATCACTGTGTCCGTTTTGTCCGGGTGTGTCGCAAAGATAAAAGTCCACAAATTCCGAGTCGATGTGCTCACGGTCGGCATACAGTGACGTGCCCTCGGGGGTAGCAATGGTATCCTCAGAGCCTTGCACAATCAAAAGCGGCGTGGTGGATTTGTTGATCTGCGCGGCTCCGCTTACTCCACCGTATTTGCCAAACAGTACCTTTTGATATAGCCAGACAGGCAGATAATTACTGTAGGCAAGGGCACCGATGCGGCTTTTGACAGGCATCATCACCGCTTTCATATCACTGCCCATTGCCGCAACGGCAATGGCGGCACTGACCTCTCTGTCCAGTGCTCCGCAAACGGCAGTACCGCCGCGCGAGTGCCCAAACAGCACGATTTCTTCATATCCAAAGCGGTCTTGCGCTTCAATAAAGTCAAGAGCCGCGTTTAAATCAAGTGTTTCTTGGTTAAAGCCAACGGCACTTTCGCCTTCACTGCGGCAACATCCCGTTGGGTCAAAGGCAAAGACCGCCCAACCGTAGCCTGTCAATGCCTCGATAACGTGCACGTAGTTTTCCTCACTGGCGCGATATCCCGGTGCCAGTACGATCAGCGTGTCCTTTTTGCCGCTGTACAGGCAACCCCAAAGATTGTTTTGACCGCTTGGGAAGGTAAACTCCTGCCCCTCAAGCCAGGTCACTTCCAGTGAGTCATATCGGGGGAACGCTACGTCGTGCACCATTTTGGTGACAACGCAAAGCCCCACAAAATTGAGCAGTAAAGCAATAATAATGATTTTTAAAACCCTTCTCTTCAAAGCTGTTTTGTTCATTATTATTGCCTCCTGTTAGGTGATTTATTTTCCTTTTTTCAAAAAACTTTTGGCGGCGGAAATCATTTGTGCTATGGTGTTGGAGCCGTCGCTTTTAATATTGAGCAGATGGGCGCCCCCCTCGTCCAACACCAAAAAGGTGATGGGCTTTAAGTTGATTTTGCCGCCGGCGCCTGCCGGATGCTGTTCTTTGCGGCGAGAAGAGTCCATCGTGTCCGCGCCGCCGCCTGCAAAACCAACGCTCAGTTCACTAACGGGAATGACGGTCACCCCGTCGCGCGTGATGGGCTCACCCATCACACTGCTTGCATCGGCAAGTGCGCGGGTTTTGTCCACCGCAAAGGACATAACGTTCATCAGATTGCTCATTTTAGCGTTTTCGTTCATGGGTTTCCTCCGTTTTTTCCAGCTCGTTGATAGCTTGTTTTTTAGCAATGTGCCATAAGGCGCGTAGCGCCAGGTGCACGGTAAGAGATATTTCTATATCAAGTTCCAAGGTCGACTCCGTGGCATCAAAATCACAGGTGATGCAGGTGTCCACCGCTTTTTTGCGGACACGGGTTAAAGATTGCAGATAAGAAATCAGCGGATAGAGCACCGCGCAGACCGCACCGTAGCGCAGGGCAGTGTCTGCCGCGTCGTCCCCTGCCGATATCGAAACGATGCGCAGTTTTTTGACTCTGGCGCGCGGCAACAACCAAAAGATGCGGTCAAGCAACAATTTAAGGGTGGTTACAGTGTTGGTAAGGGTGAGGGAAAAACCACTGTCCTCTACCGTGGATTTGAGTTGTTCTTTGCTTTCCAGATGGGATACACCCACGATTTTTTTCAGTGCGCGGGCAATGGGGTTGTTGGGGTCGGGATGTTCACCGAAAACTTTTCCCAGCATACGATACAGCACTTTGGGGCCGTTTTCTTTGTCACTTCGGATAATGATGTTGATGGGAAGGGAGAGAGTTGCAATTATCAGCAAAGCAATCACGGCAATCAAAATGCCAAATATTTTTAAAAACAGCAAAACTTTCCCTCCTTTTAAGATTATTCTGTCAGCGCCGCGACAACGATCAAGCGGTTTTGCTGCCGCACACCCGTGCAGGTAGACAGTGTCAGCAGTTGTGAGTGAGCTTTGGGCAACTCAGCGGCATACATAGAGCGTGCGCTCAGCGCGGCAACTTGTTTTTGATATTCTTCATCCGATGCAAAGACCAACGTTTTATACCAAGGGTCTTTTCCGTCGGTTTCTACTACGGCAAAAATGCGGTAGCGGCACTCCTTGTCGGCAAGGGTCAGGGTGATGATGTCGTTTTGCTCGGCAAAGGACTGACTTTCAAATTTCGTCAGATCCGAAAACATGGTGCCGTTGAGCATATTGTGCCCGTAAATCAACACGTGCGGTGAATCCGTGCGGATTCTGCCGTCCAGAAACGGTACACCGCTTCGACTGTAATTGCCGTCCAGATCCAGTCGCAGATATTTTTCGGTATGACCGGGGGTGTGCACCACCGGATAGTCGATGACGGTGCCGTCAATCTTAATCCAGGCGGAAACGTCGGGATAGCGCTCTTTGAGTTGTTTGATTTTGTTGGGTGGGGCAGGCTCGGTTTTGTCGGTCTTTTCGTGGATTTCGGTGCTCAGCGTGTCAAACACTGCCTGCTCTTTTTTGCCGATGCGGATTTCGCGAAACAGCATCACGGCTGAAAACACCATTACCGTCAGCAACAGAAAAAGGGTGATATAGTAAGCAGCACGTTTCATCTTTACACCTCAAGCGCCGCAAAGATATGCTCCCAGACGTGCTTGTCCTGCTCGGTCATTTTGTGCCAATCCTGCGCCGCTACGAATGCCGCTTTTTGCTCGGGGGTCACAAGCTTCTTTTTTGCCTTGGGATAGGTGGAGAAAAATTCGTTTTTATAGCGAACAGCGCCTTCGGTATAGTTGGGGTTGTGACCTTTGTGACGTACTTTGAGGAAGGTAAAGTTGGGTCGATGCTCCAGTGCGGTTTTGAGCAGATCAAAGCCCTCTACCGATACCATCTCATCATCTTCCGAATGGATCAGCAATACTTTGGCGCGTGTTTTCTTAAGGGATTCCAGCGCGTTTGCCGAGGCAAATTTCGGGTCTTGCCGTTTTGCCGCAAGATAAAAACGCTCACCTGCTTTTTTGAGGATACCGCCAAACTTCTGCTCGATGATATTTTGCACCGAAACAAAACCGCTCATTGCCACGATTCTGCGCACCTCGGGGTGCAGAGCACCAATGTTCATTGCGGCAAAGCCGCCCCAGGAGTGCCCCATCACCGAAATATCATAGGGGGCGCCGCCACCGAGTTTTGAAAGGCTTTTCAGGCAATCGTCAAGATCTCGGAGCGATTGGGAAAAGCCACCGGTGGTTTTTCCTTCCGAGCGCATACAGCCCGTGTGGTCATAGGCAAGGACCATCAGACCTTTGGCGCAAAGCATTTCGATTTCTTTCATATAGGCGCGGTGACCGCCACCCATACCGTGATCAAACACCACCAGACGAGAGGGAATGGGGTTGGGATAACTGTAAAAATACCCGTGCAGTGTATGTCCCAGTGATGATGCAAAGGAATAGGGAACGGCTTGCAAGCCCTTAAAATCTTTGTGAGAAAAATAGTGGATGGTACCGTCGGCATCATTGCGCGCATAAACGGCATCAAAGTAAAACTTTTTGGCCAAATGGTAAAGCATAAAAGCACCCCTTTTCAAAACAGGTTCATTAACTTATAGTATATCTAAAAAATAAAATCTTCGCAATTAATTATTTGTCAACGCTTGTGTGATTTTTTCCGAAAAACCTGCCTTGTGCAGTCGGGAAAGTTGGTCAATACAGGAAACGACGGTTTCTTCGGTGGCGCAACCGTGCATTTTAATAACGGTTTTTTGAGTGCCGAGGAAGGTGGCACCGCCCAAAGCATTGTAGTTAAAGGTGTGGTGGAGTGTGTCCATCAGTGTGTCCAATACCGCAGGTGCACTCTCGCCCATTGCTTTTTTGAAATGAGCGGCAACACCGCGCGCACAAAGACCTGCCGCTTCGGTGCTCTTAAGCAGAATGTTGCCGGAAAGACCGTCTGCCACGATAACGTCGGCTTTGTTTTGCACCATGTCGGAGCCCTCTACGTTGCCCACAAAGTTCAGCGGTAACGCCTCGAGCAGTCCGTAAGTTTCTTGCAAAAGCGCAGTGCCTTTGCCTTTTTCGGTGCCGACGTTGAGCAGTGCAACGCGCGGCGCATCTTTGCCCGTCATTGCGCGTACAAAAGCGTCTCCCATCAAAGCAAACCGCTCCATATCCTTGGGGGTGCACTGAATGTTGGCGCCGCAGTCAAGCAGACAGACCATATCTCCCTTTGCCATCGGCAGATAAGAGGAGAGGGCAGGGGTTTTGAGACCTGCTACCAGTCCGAGTCGGAAGATACTGCCGACCAGCAGTGCTCCCGTAGAGCCTGCCGACAGCATACCCACACACTCTGCATCGTTTTTCAACCTTTCAAGCGCCAGTGCCATAGAGCTTTCGTCTCTGCCGCCAAACAAAACGGTGGGCGGCTCGTCACCGCCGATAAAGTCGGTGGTGTGCAGTATTTCGATGCGGTCTTTCAGGGGGCTTTGCTTGATGTGCGGCTCGATGAGCTCTCTGTCACCAACCAAAACGACCGAAAGGGACGCATCTTTTTGCATTGCCTGCAGGGCACCGTCGATAATAACGCCTTGACCTGCATCGGCGCCGAAAATATCTATCACAATTTTTTGCATAGGGGAGATTCCTTTCAAAATATCCCCGCAATCATTGCGGGGATATAAAACTACTCGATAGCGAAAATATAGCGGTATACTTCCATGCCGCCGTCAATAAAGCCAATCTCGATGAGCGGATAGGCTTCGGTAAACTGCATTTCAAGCGCCGCGCGCTCTTGGTCGGGGACGTCTTTGCCGCAGAATACGGTGACGACCTGTTTTTCTTCCATATCTTCCAGTGCCGCAAACAGTGCCATTGCGCTTGAAAGCGGGTCGGGGGTGCAGCAGAGAATCTCGTTTTTGCCAAACCCGAGCCACTGCCCTTTGCGCACGGCAACACCGTCCATCTCCACGTCGCGCGTGGCGGTGCTGATGATACCGGTGGTGACGTAGGGAAGCCCCTCTGTCATCGCCGCTATGAATTCATCGACGGTTTTTGCCTCGGTATTCATCATGGAAAGCGCACTGTAACCCTCCGCCAGTGTTTTGGTTTCCACGACGGTTACGGGTGTTTTTTGGTAAAGCTCTGCCGCCTGTTTTGCCGCTAAGACAATGTTACTGTCGTTGGGCAGAACGATAATGTGTTTTGCCGTAAAGGAGTCAAATGCGGCAATAAAATCGTTTGAGGAGGGGTTGTTGGTCGCGCCCCCGTCAATCACCGCTGCCGCGCCGATTTCTTTAAAATATTCTGCCATTGCGGCACCGCTTGCGGTGGAAACCACGGCAAAATCAAAGCTTGGCCGTTGCTTTGCGGCGGTGATTTCGTTGTGTTGCAGTGCCATATTTTCAATTTTAAGGCTGATAAATTCACCCAATGAACGCGCATATTCCAGCACCTTTTCGGGAGAAAAGGAGTGAATATGTACTTTGACCAAAGTGTCCTCTTGTACGGTGACAATGGAGTCACCAAGGGTTTCAAGTTTTGCGGTCATTTCCGCCAAAGAAAAGTCGGAAATATTGATTTTGGCGTGCAGAAGTTGCAGCACAAACTCGGTGCAGTAGCCAAATTCCAAGGTGGAATATTCGTTAAAAGCGGACATATCGGCAAATACGGCAGGGTTTAAGGGAGCGTCGCGATCGTCAATTTCCTCACCGCTCAGTGCCGCCGCCATACCCTCAAAAATGCAGATGATGCCTGCTCCGCCACTGTCTACCACCCCTGCTTCCTTCAACACAGGCAACAGTTCGGGTGTGTGGGCAAGAGAAAGGCGCATTTGTTCAAGCAAGTAGGAAAACAGGGATTCAAAATCGGCAAATTCTTTGCCTTGTAACGCTTCTGCGCTTTCACGCAAAACGGTAAGCATGGTGCCTTCGGTGGGACGCGCTACCGCCTCATAAGCCTGACGGACACCGCCACCGAGCGAAACGATAAAATCCGCAGGGCACAGTGTTTCTTTGTTTTGGGTTTCGGTGCAAAGACCTCTGATAAACTGCGAGAGGATAACACCGCTGTTACCGCGCGCCGAAAGCAAACAGGCGCGCGAAAAGGTGCTCATCATACTGCCCATATCGTCAAAGGGAGCCTCACTTGCGGCAACGCCACCCTCCAGCGTCATGGTCATGTTTTTGCCCGTATCCCCGTCGGGCACGGGAAAAACGTTGAGCTCGTCGATGACACTCATATTTCGTTTTAAGTTTTTATACCCGTTTTTCAGCATATCGCGCCAAAGGGCGATGGAAAGCACGGGCGTAAGTGTGGTACTATTCACCTTGGACGGTGACCTCCTTGCCGTAGCAGAATGAAATGATGGTGCCGGGGCCGACCGAGGCACCGACAATGGGGGCAATATAACTAAGTACACAATCTTTAAAGGGAACGACCTTTAAGATCTCTTCTTTAAAAGCAATGGCGGAAGCTTCGTCATCTGCATGGGAAATGAAAAGTGTTTGCTCTTCGGGGTTTTCCACCCAATCTGCAATCATGAGTGCCATTTCCTTTTTGGCGTTGAGAGCGCCTTTGACTTTTTTAACGGCATAGTTTTGACCGAGTGTATCGGAAATGATCAGGGGTTTAACACCCAAAAGATTGCCGAAAAAGGCACTGCTTGCCTTGACTCTGCCGGCGCGTTTTAAGTATTTCAGGTCACCGACGGTGCCGATCTGATTCACTTTCAGGCGGTTTGCCACCAGTGCATCTGCGGTCTCCTTGGCGCTTTTGCCAATTTCGCGCATTTTGGAAGCGGCAATCAGCAAACTTGCCTGACCCAAAGAACTGATCAGCGAGTCCACACAGCAGATATTTCTCTCGGGATAGCGCTCCATTAACTGCTTTGCCACAACACTTGCAAGATTGATGGAGCCTGAAAGGGCGGAGGAACAGGCAACGTATAATACGTCCTTACCCTCTTTGCAGCATTTTTCAAACTCTTGTTCATAGGTGGTGCGGGGGACTTGGGTGGTGGTGACCACAACGTCACCGCGCATCATATCGTAAAACTCTTTGGCGGAGTGGCTTTCCCAGTCCAGAGAGGCGGGGAATTCCTTGCCGTCAATGCAGTAGTTCATTTTGACGTACTCGATGCCGTAGGTCTGCCGCATTTCTTTGGTCATATCACATACGGTATCACCATAAATCACAAAACTCATAACAAGTGCTCCTTTGCTATTTTTTGCTCAGCTCGTCGATGCAGTTTTGCATCAATTGCTTTTCCTTGGAATAATCTTCACTGATCGGTTTGCCAATGTAAAAAGCGGCGCAAAGGCCGGGGCCGATATTGGCGCCGCAGGCAGGGCCGACGGTGGTGAGAATAATTTCGGCAGGACAAAACGTCTGCTCAATACGGGTTTTTAACAGTTCTGCGGCGGCGCGACGGTTGGTGTGCGCCACAAAAATGATTTGCTCTTTGGGGTTTTCAATGGTTTGCTCCATATATTTGATGGTCGCCTCAATGGCATCTTTTTGCCCTTTGAGTTTGCCGCAGACTTCACTCATACCGCTACGGTTAAAGTCTGCCATAATATTAAGTCCGATCATCGAGCCAAACAGCGCTTTAAAGTTGGTAACGCGCCCTGTTTTCACCAAGAAAAACAGGTCATTCATAGAGCCCATCTGATGCACACGGTCGCGCATAGAGAGGATATATTCGTTAACCGCCTCAATATCCATCCCCTCCGCGCGTTTTTGACAGGCAAGTATCGTCAGTATCGTCAGCGCGGTGGAATAACGCTTGGAGTCAATGCAGATGATTTTTCTTTCGGGATATTTTGGGCGCAACTCGCGTGCTACTTTTTCGGTGTTCTCATAAGAAGCGGAAAGGGCGGCAGACAGGGAAATGCTCAAAACATCTCTGCCCGCTTTTAAATGCTTTTCAAAAACCTCATAGATTTCCCCGAGTGGTGGGGTGGCGGTGGTATAAAGTTTGGCGTGCCCTTTCATAGAGGAGTAATATTTCTCCAACTTTTCCTTGGACCAGTCGAGCAGTTCGTTTTCCTCACTGCCGTCTTGCATATATAGAATGCCGCGCAGATAATCGGTAACGCCAAAGCGCTCTCTGAGCTCTGCGGTCATATCCGAAGAAGTGTCGGGTACGATGGCAAAATTGTGCATAGTGATATTCCTCCAAAAACACTGGAATATAGTATATAAATTATAGCATAATATAAGACAGTTTTCAACAAAATTCACCTTTTTGTTAAAAAAGTAGTGCAAAAAGAAAAAATGTTTGATAAAATGATATCAACGTTAAAAAGGGAGAATGAATATGGTTTGGTATTTTGTTGCCGCGGTGGCGGTTTTGATGCTTGGCGGCGCTATATTTATGTTGATTTATACCGCTCCGATTGCAAAGAGAGTATATCGTGAGCAATTGGTGCGCACCGATGCGCAAAAATGGGGCAGAGTCTGCTCGGCACCGCAAAATGAGGAGCAACAGGCGATGTGGGATGCCGGTGTTGCATGGGCGGAGCAAAACGTCGAAAAAATGCAAGAGGTACACACGCAGAATGAGGGACTGAATCTCTACGGTGAACTGTATCGCAATGGGGAGAGCAAACGAGTTGCCATTATTTTGCCCGGCAGATGCGAGTGCCTTAAATATTCCTACTATTTTGCACCGCCGTATATGCAGGCAGGCATGAACGTTTTGGTGATTGACAGTCGCGCTCACGGTAAAAGTGACGGGGTTTATAATACCATCGGCAAAAAGGAAAGCGGTGACGTACTGGCGTGGATGCGATTGATGATTGAAAAGTTTGGTATGGAAGAAATTTATCTGCATACCGTTTGTATCGGCTCGGCGGCAGGTATGGGGGCACTCACTTCGCCTGATTGTCCGTCGGAGGCAAAGGGCATTATCAGTGAGGGTTGTTTTGTTTCTTTCCGCGAAACCTTTAAGGAGCATATGATTGCTGACAAGCGCCCCCTGTTTCCCGTTCTTGATTTGGTAATGCTTCAGATCTGGCGCCACAGCGGCACCAACGTTTACGCCTTTAAACCGATGCGCCTTGTTAAAAAACTGAAGGGCAGAGCACTGTTTTTGTTTGGAGAGCAGGATATTTTTTCCCGTCCTCCCAAAAGTCGCAAACTTTTTGCCGCTTGCAGTGCGCCCGACAAGCAGATCGTTTGGTTTAAAGAAGGGTGCCACTCCCATCTTCGTATCAACAACACCGAGCAGTATGATGCTTCCGTTGTTGCATTTGTAAACGATGGAAAATAAGAAAAAACTGGCAGTCTTTACAATGGATCTGGAGCATTTTGTTGACACGGGATGTGTCCGCGAAAGCGGAGTGACGGTGCAAGAGGATATGTTGGACGGACTGGATGAATACATAGAACTGCTGGAAAAGCACGGCATCAAAGCCACTTTGTTTGCCATGTGCCCTGCGGCAGAAAAGATACAGAAAAAAATCAAAAAATACCTCAAAGCAGGGCATACGCTTGCATTGCACGGGGACGAGCATATCGCACCGATGACGATGAGCGGTGAACAATTTGAAAAAAGTGTTGCCGGGGCAAAAGCCACGCTTGAAGAAATGTTTGACACGCGTATCAGAGGATACCGCGCTCCCTTTTTCTCACTGGACAATCAGCGCCTTGAAATGCTTGAAAAGTTGGGGTTTGACTATGATTCCTCCCGTTTTACTTTTCAGAAAAGAAGCTTTGCAGGGCAGATCAACGTTGATGGGTTTGAGCGTCTGTCCGAGGGGGCGTACAAGCGTGGGGGACTGTATGAATTTGGGGTCTCCTGTCAGCATTTTATGGGGATTCCCGTGCCGCTTTCGGGCGGTGGATACGTGCGGCTTGGCAACTGGGGCTTTGTGCTGACAATGCTGGCAGACTATCTGCAAAAAAGCGATTATTACGTTTTTTATCTGCATCCATTTGAACTTTCCAAACGCAAGGTGCCGCATATTCCGAAACTGAAACTGTATGACCAGTGGTATCTGAGCGTGGGACTGCACACCTATCGCTATAAAATCGAAACCATTATCAAACTGCTCAAAAAGAAAGGGTATGAATTTGTGACCTTTGAGCAGATGGCAGATTATTACAACAAAACCGCGTTCTAATGAACGCGGTTTTGTTATTTGATAACAGAAAGAATATAACCGTCTTTTTCAATGCAGACAAGGCGCTCTTGCAAGGCAAAATAGTCAGCCTCTGCCATAGCTTTAATGCCAATGCCGCTGAGTTTTACGTATGCTTCTTTGGCGGTCCAGACTTTTAAAAAACGGTGCAAAGCGTCGGGCTTTTCGGGCGCGATAAACGCTAGCTCCTTTTCACTGCAAATGCGCTTTGCAACTGAAAGATCACGCGTCTTTAGTACCTCAAGATCAATGCCGACGGGACGCCTGCTCACCGCGCAAGCCACAAAGTCTCCGCTGTGACTTACGTTGAAGTGCAGCGGAAGGTTTTGCGCTTCGGGCTTACCGTCACCTCTTCGGGTAAGGCAAATTTGTTCAAAAGCCATGCCGCTTTGCTCACTCAGCATAACCTTGCAAAGCCACTCACCGCAAAGGGTTGCCAGTCGGACGTCGGGATGTGTGATGCGCTCGATATGGGCACGGCGCTCAGGCGTCATGCAGTTCAGCGTTTTCTGAAGGTCTTCCTTTAAAACACTGTCCTGACGGATACAACGGTAAACCACGGCTTTTCCTCCCCCCAAAAATTTCTTGTTTATATTCTACATCAAAAGCAAACTTTTAGCAAGAGGCACCTAACGATAAAAGTTGACAATATACTACAAAAATAATATAATGATTTTATATGTTATATTGGGGGCATCTTGATGAATCGGGAGATACGAAAACTGCTCAAAACCAGAATCGCTGCACTTGAGGCATCCAAAATGGATCTGGAGAGCATTTATCGCATAACTTTTGAAAATAAAGACTATATTATGGCGGAGGACAGTGACGGTTTCCGCATCTACACCCATACCTACGGAGAGGTGTTTGCCAAATGCGAACAGACGGCGGCGGCACTGTACAGACGTATTGGGGAAAAACATGCCTATATCGGACTGGAGATGGACAATTCGGTTGACTGGATTGCGGCATTTTGGGGCATTTTGCGCAGCGGCAACAAGCCCTACCTCATTAAACCCGACATTCCCACCCTGACCGCAGGAGTGCTGAAAACACTGAACGTTGAGTATATTATCAGCGACAAGCAAGGTTCGCTTGCGGCGGAGTATATTTTGTTTGACTCATTAAAGGGCGAGGGCGACTGTCCTGCCGCGTTTGAAAATGAACTGGCACTTTCCACCTCTGCAACGACGATGCAGGAAAAGGTGTGTTTTTATGACGGCAAGGCCGTAGCGGCGCAGATTCTGTGCGTTCGCGGCATTGTGAAAAACAACAAGAGAATGACCGCACATCACAAAGGCAAACTCAAAAACCTTGCATTTTTGCCGTTTTATCATATCTTTGGTTTGTTTGCGGTGTATTTTTGGTTTACATTTTTCGGCAGAACGCTTGTGTTTATGCGGGAACTCAGCGCGGAGGGACTGCTTTCTGCCTGTCAGCGTCACGAGGTAACGCACATTTTTGCGGTACCGCTCGTGTGGCATACCATTGAGAAAACACTGAGAAAAGAACTGGAAAGCCGACCCGAAAAGGATCAAAAGAAGTTTGCCTTCGGTGTAAAACTCGGCGGCGTTTTGCAAAAATGCAGTGTGGTCGGCGGCGCAACGCTGACACAAAAGCTTTTGCATCAGGTGACGGATAAATTGTTCGGGCAGAGCGTAAAGTTTTGTATCAGCGGCGGCAGTGCATTGCATCGCAGTGCGGCAGAGCTGATTAACAGCATCGGCTATCCGCTTCATAACGGATACGGCTCGAGTGAACTGGGAATTACCTCGGTAGAGTTACGCCACGGCATCCACCAAAGAAACGCCTGTTCGGTAGGTCTGCCGTTTGATGCGGTGGAGTACCGTTTGCAAGACGGGGAGTTACAGGTTAAAAGTGCCACCGCCTGCGCGCGTCGATTGGTCGAGGGCAAAGAGGTGCCCAAAGAGGAGTGGCTGTCCACCGGTGATATTCTGGAACAACGGCAGGACGGAAGCTACTATATCTGCGGCAGAAAAAGCGACGTTGTCATCGGTGAAAACGGTGAAAATATCAACCCCGATATATTGGAAGAACTCTTTGAGCTCAAAGACGCGCTTTCCTTATCAATTCTCGGCTTGAGAGAAGAGCTGACGATGATCGTGCAGGTCAGTCCCTATCTGCCGAATACGCGTCTTGAGGCCCTTTGGCAACAGATTGCCAAAACGGCAGAGAATTTGCCGTCTTATGCAAATATCCGTAATTTTTACGTTACCTTTGATGCACTGAGTGCCCCCGGCGCCATTAAGGTCAGCCGCGCAGCACTTTCGCGCGCGATTGAAAAGCAACAAGTAACGCTGTTGCCCTTTACCGAGGTGCTTTCAAGACAGGAGGCTCCCTTTCAGTCCGCCCTTGCCGAAAAGGTGCGCTCACTGATTGCCGCCACCCTTGAAATTTCAGCCCAAAAGGTTACGCCCGATGCGCATCTGATGTTGGAGCTCGGAGCGGACAGTATGCAGTATTTTTCACTGCTTTCGGCACTGGCAAACGAGTTTTCTATCGGTGCTCCCGAGCAAAAAGAGCAATACTGCTATACCTTAAGAGACATCTGCGACTACATAGAAAGGCACATATAGTATGAAACAAAAGAACGTAAATCTCTTGTTTTTATGGTTTACTAAGCTGACAGGTTGGTTGCCTGCGTGGCTGTTTTTCAGACCGCGTGTTTATTATATGGATAAAAAAGTGCAAGGCAGAAAACTGCCAAAAGGCAGTATTCTTATGTCCAATCACAAGTCACTGCTTGACTTTGCACTGTATCTGATCGTGTTTTTCGGCAATACCATACGCTTTCAGATCGCAGAGGTGCTTTTTAACAAAAGCAAATTTTTTGCCAATATGTTGTTTGGGTGGGGCGGAATCTACGTTAACCGCGATACGTTTGATTTCTCCTTTATGGCAGAAACCATCAAAATTCTTGACAAAGGCGGCAAGGTCGGCATTTTTCCGCAAGGAAGACTGCCGATCGGAAAAACCGAATTTCCCTTTAAACCCAGTATCGTTTATATCGCGCTTAAAAGCGGTGCACCCATCATTCCCGTGTATACCAACGGATGTTACGGCTTTGGCAAACGCGCAGGCGTGATGATTGGCACACCTGTGCATCTTAGTGATTATTTTCAGGGAAATGAGCCTGACAAAGAGCAACTTTCCGCATTACTCGAAATTTTGGAAAACAAAAACAATGAGCTTAAAAACGCCTTGAAGGAACGCTTGGACCGTGAAAAAAATTAAATCATTTTTAAAGTTGCTGGCAATGGATATGGGGCGGCTGGTCAGCATTATTTTTGTGATCGCCTTTCGGGTGCGACGGGTGGATACAAACGGGGCCCCCTATAAAAACAAACTCAAAGGCGGCGTGTTGATTGCCGCCAATCATCTTAATTTTGTCGATCCCTTGGTGGTGGGATGCACCTTTTGGTACCGCAGAATGTTTTTCCTTGCGGCAGAAGCGCTGATGAAAAATAAATTGGTGGCATTACTGCTTAAAGGAATCGGTTGTATTAAAATTGACCGCAATATTTCCGATATTGAAGCCATCGGCAAAAGTGTCAGACTTTTAAAAAAGGGTAAATGTCTGGCGATGTTTCCGCAAGGCGGCATTGCCGATCAACTCGACGATATCAAAGCAGGTGCTGCATTGATTGCCCTGCAGGCAGGGGTGCCGATCTTGCCGATGTATTCCGCGCCGCGCCAAAATTGGTGGGAGCGCAGAGTGGCGGTGGTTGGCAAAATGATTTACCCCGGTGACTGTGTAAAAGGGAAGATTCCTTCGCTTTTAGATCTTTCCCTTATTTCAGACAAACTTCTTTCCGAGATGGAAAAATGCAAAAGTACATTTGAAGGAGTAACAAAGTGAGTACAATTGAGAGACTGACCAAAGTGTTTGAGCGTGTGTTCGGTGAGGAAATCGACACACAAAAGGTCACCCTCACGGCAAATCTTGTTGCAGACGTGGGGATGAATTCCATCGGATTTCTCTATATGGCGCTTGCGCTCGAGGAGGAATTTGGGATAAAATTCAATAACGATGATTTTAAAGGACTCAGAACGGTGCAGGACGTAATTGACTGCATTGAACGAAAGGGATAAATCGGTGGAGTGGACATTTTCGGCACCCAAAGCGGGTGATATCATTCGCGTGGCGGTCCGCTTTTATCATCACTACGGCATTTTTGTAAGTGAAGATGAAGTGATTCAGTTCGGCGCGCGGGATAACAGTGGTATCGACCCCAAAGAAATACAGGTGATATCGACGGATATTGCCGATTTCGCGGCAGGAAACTTGGTTCAAACCGCATGTCTTTCGCATGAAGAGAAAAAACGTCGCCGCAGTACAAAAGAGACGGTGGCTTACGCGCGCAGTCAACTTGGTCGCGACGGATACGATATTTTGCATAATAACTGCGAGCATTTTGTTAACGAATGTGTTTTCGGAGAGCCGCATTCCGACTTTTTGGAGAACGTCAGAAACGCGCTCAGAGAGAGGCTGAAATGAAAAAAAGACATATTTTCTTTTACCGATTGCTTCGTCCGCTTGTGGCGGTATTTTTGAAAGTGAAATTCGGATACCGTTTTCAAAAGGCAAGGAATCTGCCGAAACAATATATTGTGCTTTCCAACCACACGACCGATTGGGATCCGCTGTTTGTGGCGGTGGCATTTTCAAGGCAGATGTATTTCGTCGGCAGTGAGCACATTGCCAGATGGAAACACGCTTACAAACTTCTGAAGTTTGCCTTTGCGCCGATCATGCGCGCCAAAGGCGCCTCGGCAATGGCGGCGGTGATGAGCATACTGCGCCATATCAAGAAAGGCGCAAACGTCTGCTTTTTCCCGGAGGGCGTGCGCTCGTGGGACGGCAGACCCTGCCCGATACTGCCCTCAACGGCAAAACTTGTTAAAAAAGCAGGGGTGGCGCTGGTTACCTACCGCTTAAGCGGTGGCTATTTTGTGAGTCCTATGTGGAGTGGGGCGCTCAGAAAAGGTAAAATCAGCGGTGCGGTGCAAGGGGTATATACCGCCGAGCAACTGCAAAATATGAGCGAAGAGGAAATTTACGATATTATCGTTTCAGACTTGGGCGAGGATGCCTATGCCCGACAAGCGCGTGAAAAAAACACCTATCAAAGCAAGGCGTCGGCAGAACATATAGAGCATTTTCTCTTTGTTTGCCCTCACTGCAAAGAAAAAAGTACGCTTGTTTCCAAAGGAAACGCGCTTTCCTGCAGTAGTTGCGGACGGGTGTGGGAATTTGATACATACGGTTATTTAAGTGATGAAAAGGAATCCCTCAGTGTAACCGAGTGTGCCGATATCCAACGTGACCAAGTGGCAAAGGACGTGGAAAACGGTGTGGTATACCACGCTTTAAGCGCTACGATGTATACCGTTGCCGATCATGCAGAACAGGTTGTCGATCGGGGAGAATTGGTAATCGATGCAGAGGTGATTCGTTGCGGTGCAACCGAAATCAAGCTTTCCGATATCAGCGATTTTGCAATGCACGGCAAATATGCGCTTGTTTTCTCGGCAGGCAAATCGTACTACGAAATTGTGCCTGATACCAAGGAAAATATGCTTCGTTTTTGGTGGTACTTTATAGAATTTTCAAAAGTAAAGGTGGGATAAGAATGGATTTTTCGGCAAACAACACGGCTCTTTGGAGCCCGATGATTCAGATGGGCATTATTGCAGGACTGATACTGCTTGCCAACGTTTTGCGCGGTAAAGTGCGCTTTATCCGCAATTCTCTGATGCCGACGGCGGTACTTGCAGGATTTATTCTGCTGATTTTGCGTTCGGTCGGTTTTATTAATATCAGTACTTCGTTTCTTGAGCAACTCACCTATCACGCCCTGGCGCTCGGCTTTATCGCGCTGACCTTGCGTGTGCCGGAAGCACCCGCGCAAAACAGCACGGCAGTTGGCGCCAAAAGCGGTGCGCTGATCGTTTCGACCTATCTTGTACAGGCAATTACGGGACTGAGTATTTCCTTGATACTTGCCTATACCATTTGCCCCAACCTCTTTAAAGCCAGTGGTATTTTGTTGCCCATGGCTTATGGTCAAGGACCGGGACAGGCAAACAACGTCGGCACCACCTATGAAGCGCTTGGCTTTGTCGGTGGGCGCAGTTTTGGATTGTCACTCGCGGCGGCAGGATACCTGTGCGCTTGTGTGGTGGGTGTGATTTATTTGAATATTTTGCATCGTCGCAAAAAGATTTTGCGCGTTTGCGACAAAGAGCAGGTCAGCGGCTCGGTCACGGTGGATACTTTTCAGCACAGTGACGAAATGCCCATTTCCGAATCGGTTGATAAGCTCAGCGTGCAGGCGGCTCTGATTGCACTGGTCTATCTGATGACCTATCTGCTCACTTGGGGAATTGTGTCCTTATTGGAAGCAACGGCACCGGGACTGGCAAAAATGGTGGGCAATTTACTTTGGGGATTTAACTTCATTGTCGGCTCGCTGATTGCCATTCTCTGTCGGTCTTTGATGAAGGGACTTCGTAAGGCAAAACTGATGCGCAGACAGTATCAAAACAACTATCTTTTGTCAAGACTTTCAGGTCTTGCATTTGATTTGATGACGGTGGCAGGTATTGCCAGTATTGACATCAGTGACCTTTCGGGCAACTTATTGCCGTTTTTGGCAATGGCAATCATCGGCGGCACGGCTACGTTTGTTTATCTGTTTGTTTTGAGCAAAAAACTTTATAAGGGATATGAGTACGAGGGATTTTTCTCGATGTTCGGTATGCTGACCGGAACGCTGAGCTCCGGTGTTCTGCTGCTTCGCGAGCTTGACCCCGATTTAAAAACCCCTGCTTCCAACAATTTGATTGTGGGCAGTTCCTTTGGTATTGCTTTTGGCATACCGGTGTTGTTACTGGTCAACTTTGCCGCGCAAAACACACTTACCGTGTTTTTAACGGTCGGCTTTGCCGCTATCTATCTTGCAGGACTGCTGATCTTTATTCTTGCCAAGGGTAAAAACAAAGCAAAGTAATTGACTTATGATATTTTAAGTGTTATAATATAGAACAATGAAAAACATTTCTCGGAGGGAAATACAATGAATATCAAAACTTTGGAAACCAAAAATCTTTGTGAAAGCGCCAAAAAAGGCGGTTGCGGCGAATGCCAGACTTCTTGTCAATCCGCTTGCAAGACCAGCTGCGGTATTGCAAATCAACAGTGCGAAAACAAAGAAAGTAAGTAAATCTGAAAATGCCGCCTGTAAGGCGGCATTTTTTGTAAAAGGAGAGCAAAATGATCCATTGTTATAAACTCGGCGGACTGAATATTGTGTTGGACATTTTTTCGGGGTCGGTACATATTGTTGATGAAGTCGCCTTTGATATGATAAAACTTTATGAAACCAAGGATAAAGAGCAGGTTATTGCCGCGCTGAAGGAAAAATATGGGGACAAAGTCAGCTCGGAGGAACTGGGTGAGGGTCTTGCGCAGGTGGATGGGTTACGTGCGCAGGGCAAACTCTACGCGCCCGACACTTTTTCGCCCATGGCAAACACTTTAAAGGAAAAAACAAGTGGGGTGGTCAAGGCGCTGTGCTTACACGTGGCGCACACCTGCAACCTCAACTGCGCGTACTGCTTTGCGGCGCAAGGAAAATATCAGGGAGAACGCGCGGTGATGAGTCTGGAAGTCGGCAAGCGTGCGCTTGACTTTTTGATTGAAAATTCCGGCACCCGTCACAATCTTGAGGTTGATTTCTTCGGTGGGGAGCCGCTGATGAATTTTGATATGATCAAAGAGTTGGTTGCCTATGCGCGTCAGCGTGAAAAGGAGAGCGGCAAACATTTTCGTTTTACTCTGACCACCAACGGTGTGCTCATTGATGATGACGTGATTGAATTTGCCAACAAAGAGATGAGCAACGTTGTGCTTTCGCTCGACGGCAGAAAAGAAATTCACGACCGCTATCGCGTTGACTATGCAGGTGGCGGCAGTTGGGAAAAGATCGTTCCCAAGTTTCAAAAGTTAGTCAAGGCGCGCGGCGGCAAGGACTATTATATGCGCGGCACCTTTACCCACGCCAATCCCGACTTTTTGGAGGACATTAAGGTGATGCTCGATCTTGGCTTTGACGAGCTGAGCATGGAGCCCGTTGTTTGCGCGGCAGACGATCCCTCGGCACTGACAGAAGAGGATCTGCCCGTCGTGATGGAGCAATATGAAAAACTCGCGGAGCTTATGAAAGAGCGTCGTGCGCAAGGAAAGCCGTTTACTTTTTACCATTATATGATTGACCTTAAAGGCGGTCCGTGTATTTATAAGCGCGTGTCGGGTTGCGGCTCGGGCACCGAGTATATGGCGGTCACTCCTTGGGGTGATCTTTACCCCTGCCATCAGTTTGTGGGGGATGAAAAGTTTAAACTGGGGGACATTTTTGAGGGTGTCACCAATCATAAAACACAAGATGAATTTATGGCATGTAACGTTTACTCCCGTGAAGAGTGCAAGGATTGCTGGGCAAAACTGTATTGCTCGGGCGGTTGTGCCGCCAACGCGTATCATGCGACAGGGTCGGTGACAGGTGTGTATGAATACGGATGTAAGCTGTTTCGCAAACGAATGGAATGTGCCATTATGTTGGAAGCGGCAAAGGCGCTGGAACAATGAAAACACCTATCTGTGATTTTGTAGAACAATATGCCGCAGAAGATAATTTGCGGCTGCATATGCCGGGGCATAAAGGCTTTGGCGAAACCGAGCGCAGAGACATCACCGAGATTGAAGGGGCAGACGTACTGTATCAGGCATCCTCTATCATAGCGGAAAGTCAGCAAAATGCCGCAGAACTTTTTGGTACGGCAAAAACGCTGTATTCCTGTGAGGGCTCGTCTCTTTCCATTCGGGCAATGCTGTATCTTGCGCGTTTGCACGCGGCAGACAAGGGTAATGCCCCAAAAATTCTGGCAGGGCGCAATGCGCATAAAACCTTTGTGAGTGCGGCGGCTTTGCTTGATATTGAGGTCGAGTGGTTACGGGGAGAGAGTTTGCTGAGTTGTTTCATTACCGCTGACCGTCTGCGTGCCGCGATTGCAAAACATAATCCGAGTGCGGTCTACGTCACCAGTCCCGATTATCTTGGAAATCGGGTGGATATCAAGGCGCTGAGTGAGGTTTGCAAAGAAAGCGGCGTGTTGTTGCTTGTGGATAATGCGCATGGCGCGTATCTGCAGTTTCTCTCGGAAAGTCGGCACCCGATCGCGTTGGGGGCAGACATTTGTTGCGATTCGGCGCACAAAACGCTCCCTGTATTAACGGGTGGCGGATATCTTCATATCTCGAAAAATGCACCGCAAGAGCTTTGCAGGCAGGCAGAAAAGGCGATGGCTTTGTTTGCTTCCACCAGCCCGTCTTACTTGATTTTGCAGTCACTGGACAAGGCAAATGCTTATCTTGCTGATGGGTATGCGGCGCGCCTTGAAAGTTTTGCAAAGCAAAAGAAAGAGGTTTGCGCGATTCTTAAAGAACAAGGCATTCAAACGGTGGGAAACGAACCGCTCAAATTAACACTTGCGCCCAAAAGCTATGGATATGACGGGGACGAAATTTCAGATTATCTGCGGCTCAACAACGTAATTGTCGAATATTATGACCCCGACCATACGGTGTTGATGTTTACCCCCGAGCAAACCAAGGGGTTAAAGCTTGTGCAGTATTTACTGTCCCGATTGCCAAGACTTGAATCAATAGACCTGTTACCGCCGACGATGGCGGCACCTGAAAAAGTCCTTGGAATGAAAGAGGCTTTGTTTGCGCCGTCGCAGAAAATGGCGGTCGAGGACTGCAACGGAAAGGTGCTGGGGGCACTCAGCGTCAGTTGTCCGCCTGCCGTATCGGCAGTGGTTTGCGGAGAGCGCATCGATCGCGATGCCATCGAAGTGATGAAGTATTACGGCATCACGGAATGCGAGATTATTAAATAAAAAAATCGGTAACCGTTTGGTTACCGATTTTCTGTTTGTGGGGTCAAAATAAAATTATTTTGAGATTTCCATTAACTTTTTATGCTCATCGCGAGCGCTGATTCTTTCCTCAGGCTTGATTTCGCCTGCTTTTTGCAGAGAAATCTTGGTCAGCAGCGGACCGACAAGTTCATAAATCAATACGCCAAACAAAGTGATGTTGGCAACAACGGCACCTTCTGCTCCAAGCGCCTGCGCTTTGATTGCCATACCGAGCGCAACGCCTGCCTGCGGGAAAAGAGTGATACCCAAATATTTGATAATATTGGGGTCACATTTGGTGGCACGGGCGCTGAAGGAAGCACCAAAGTATTTTCCGACACATCTGGTAAGAATGTAAATAATACCGATGGCAACAACGGCAACATCCGTAAATACACTCAGCTCAAGCTCAGCACCGCTTAAAACGAAAAACAAAACAAACAGCGGTGCGGTCCAACGATCCAGACGGTCCATCAGTTCCTCGGAGAAATCGCAAGTGTTGCAGAACAGTGTGCCCATCATCATGCAAACAAGCAAAGAGGAGAAGGCAACGTGCACACCGCCGATATGGAACTGCAGCATAGACAAGCCGACTGCCAACAGAACAAAGGTGACGCTGATGGCAAGACGTTTGCTTCGGGAATGGAAAAATTGTTCAAAGAAGGTGATCAGCCAGCCCATCAAAGCACCCAGTCCGATGGAAAGAACAACCTCTAAAATAGGCTCAACTACAACGCTCAGAACGTCTACCTTTCCGTTCATCAGTGCCTTGGCAACACCAAAGGAAACGGCAAAAAGCACCAGACCCACAGCATCGTCAAGCGCAACGATGGGTAAAAGAATCTGTGTCACAGGTCCTTTGGCTTTATA
>JAZROO010000107.1:0-11297 GCA_045648705.1 Eubacteriales bacterium
CGTGCTATTATCGGTTTGGAAGTTGGGTAAACTATAATTTATCGAATAGATGATATTTGTTTAGAAAAGGGTTTTAGGTTCTCCTAACAAGTGGAAAATGATATACATTTTCCCTGCTTGTTACGGTATAAGACAGAAAAAAGATGCACGAATTTTCCGTGCATCTTTTTTCTCTCCTCATGAGTACGACTCATAAGGGTGGCTTTGTTTTGTTAATTGTTATCTATGGCTTGGATGAGTTTTTGGGAAATGGGTAAAAATTCTTCGGGGGTGATTTTTTCAACCTTGCGGTCATAGGTGAGCAACCCGTTGATTTCTTCCTCCACGTCACTTACCTGGGTATATACGGCGGCGCACAGTCCCTTTGAAATCAAGGGGAGCACCTGCTTTTCGTATAGGTCGCAAAAGCGAGTAACGAAATCCTGTCTTGTCGGGCAGGTGCCGTAGCCGTAACTGTGCTGAGGACAGGTGATGTGCTCGGTGACCTTGTATGTCAGTCCTCCGAATTCCGAAAGGAAAAGCGGTTTGTCTGATGGGGTAAGCTTTAGTTTTCTGAAATATATGTGCCGACTGTCCACGTCGCTCTCTTGGGGCAAAAACCAACCCGAAGCCGTGTCAACGGGACGGGTGGGGTCAATGCTTTTGAGTGTGCGGTAGGCGGTGCTGCTGTCAAACTGTCCCCAACCTTCGTTAAAGATGGTCCATAGGCAGATGCAGGGATGATTGTACAGCAACTGCGCGCAATCTTTCATACCCTCCGTAAAGGCAATGCGGCTTTCGGTACGACGGTGCAAATGCTTGTCATTTTTGCGCAGAAATCCAAGGGTGGGCAGCGCAGTGTCGCGCAGAAAGGAATAGTCGGAATTGTTGACCATATCTTGAAATACGATCATTCCCAAACGGTCACATTCATAATAAAAGCGCCGCGCTTCTACTTTGATGTGCTTACGCAGCATATTAAAGCCAAGTGCTTTCATTCGCTTGATATCTTCAATGTAGCAGGTGGCATCAGCAGGGGTCATCCCACCGTCTGACCAATAGCCTTGATCCAACAACCCGTGGAAAAAATAAGGCTTTTCGTTGAGACACAGTCGCGGAATGCCGTTTACCGTGCGGACGTCCACGGTGCGCAGGGCAAAATAAGAGGTAACGACGTCCTCTCCTGCCGTCAGAGTAAATTCGTAGAGATGAGGGTTTTCGGGGCTCCAATGAATCGGTGTGTCAGGCGTCAGCCGAGCGTAACCGTTGCATAACGGAATATCCCGTCCCTCAAAGTGTACCGTACCCTCGGTGACCCCTGTGAGCGCAATGTCTGCATAGGTGAGGGTGGGGGTGATGCGAATGTCTCGGATATATGTCTTGGGGACACTTTCCAACCATACGCTTTGCCAGATACCTGTGGTGGGAGTGTACCACATACCGCCCCGTTTACGCTTTTGCTTACCATAGGGGAGAATTTGACTGTCCAGTCGGTCGGTGACCCGTACCGCCAGTTCGTTTTCCTCTTTGAGATATTCAGTGATGTCAAAGGTAAAGGGTTGGTAGCCTCCCTCGTGTTCTCCCAAGGGGGTGCCGTTGAGCAGAACGGAGCAGTATTGATCCACCGCCTCAAAGTGTAAAAGCACCCGTTCTTTTTGAAAACCGTCGGGAAGGGTAAAGCGCCGTTTGTACCAGAGTACGTCGGTGTCAACGAAAGTTTCGTGAATGCCCGAGAGAAGTGATTCAGGGGCAAAGGGGACGAGGATTTCACGGTCAAAGACAGGGGGATGGGTGCTGCGCGTTACCGCAAAGTCCCATTTACCGTTAAGGCACAAAAAACTTTCACGCTGTAACGTGGGACGTGGATAGTCGGCATGGGGAACGGCAGGCAGATGGTTTGCCTGCTCGGTATATAAGTCGATCATTTCTTTTGCCCCCGTTTCAGTATAGGCAGTAATGCCGCCAGTATCAATATAACGACAAGGGCACCCAAAAATATGTTTTCATTGGGGATAAAGGAGGCGGTACCGTCGTCCCCGATGACCGTTTCGGCATCTCGGAGAATGCGCGCGCCGATAGCAGGTCCGATGATGCCCGGCAGAAGTACTTGAAAAGCAATGCGCAGTCCTTGGAACATACCTGCTTTGCCTTCGGGGGTGCAGGTGCGGATATGCGCACCAAAGACCGCAGAGCCGCATAAATATCCGCACATCATCAACAGACTGCCGATAAAAACCATAACGACTCCGCTAAAGAAAAACAGAGTGATAAAGCCAAGCGCAAGAACGCTCAGTGTTGGCAATAAAGCAAATAAATAGCCCCGTTTGTCATACACCTGACCATAGAGTGCGGTGGCGGCTCCTGCAAGCAAAATGGCAGGTGCCATAATGAGAACGTAGTTGTCCATTCCCAAGCCTTCGGTGTAGTAGAGGATCAGATACGGCATAAAGATCTGAATGGCGATGCCAAAAACGGCAAAGGCAATCAGCGTGAGATACAGCTCCTTACTCTTGCGGATCACCGAGGGACGAAAACCGTAGAAAATGTTGGCAAAATAGTGGGCATTTTCAGCACGGGGTGTGGTGGTTTCGTCTATAAGAAAAAAGCCGAGAATGCCAATCATCAGCACCGCACCGCCGATGATGAGGAAGATGGTGCTCCAACTTTCAGCAAGGGAAAGGTCAAAGCCCATAAATCCACCGAAGACGACTAGAATCGCCATCAGCGGCATCATGGCGTTGATTCCCTCGGCTTTGCCGCGTCCACCGCTTTCGGTGGCATCGGTCAACCAAGCATTGAAGGCGGCATCGTTGGCGGTGGAGCCAAAAAACGTCATAATGCAGTCCAGTGCAATCACCAACGCCACACCGGCACTTGCCGCCGCACTCAGAGAGCAAAAGCGGGTCAGTACGTCCATTCGGATCAGTGCAAAAGCGGCAATGGAGATACCCCAAAGGATATAGCCACCGCAGATAAAGAGTTTGCGACGGCCTACCTTATCACTCAGCGCTCCCATTAATACCGTGGTCAGCGTTGCTGCGACGGCACTGGCGGCAACCATTGCAGAAATGGCTTCGGGTGAGGCGGCAAACATCTTATAGATAAAGACGTTGAGATACATATTCTCTACCACCCACGCCACCTGTCCAACCAGTGAAAAGATGATAAGCGAGAGATAAAATCGTGTTGAAAACGTTGCTTTTTTCAAGAGGGATGCCTCCTTGTAGTTTTATGCTTCAAGTATATCAAATATTTTGTGTAAGTGCAACCAAACCTTACAAACTACACCCACAAAAAAACGCTCGTACAGCAACACTGTACGAGCGTAAATTTTATAAAGGATAAACTTTTACCTGTTCGAGCAGGGCTTGATAGGTATCCATATCAATTTTAGCGTTTTCCGAAGTCAGTGCATTGGCACTGGAAATGGCAACACTGTGGCGCAGCATCTCTTCGGGAGTGCGGTTGTGGCGCAGACTTTCTGCAATACTGGCAACCATAGCATCACCGCAACCGATGGTGGAAACAACGTCAACCTCGGGAGCATCTGCCTTCAAAATAGCGTCTTTATTGTAAAGCAAGGCGCCGTCTTTGCCAAGAGAAATCAGCACATTTTGAACACCGATTTTAATCAGTCCCTTGGCATAAGCGGTAACTTCATCTAAAGTTACGTTGTATTTGCCAAGCTGTTTGCGTATTTTTTCTTGATTGAATTTCACAAGGTGAGGGCGTTTGGTCAGTGCCACGTCGAGTGCGGAACCGTGTGTGTCAACCAACACAGGCAAATTATAGCGCTCAATGAGTGAAAACATTTCCGAGAGCATTTGCGGGGTTACACTGTGCGGAACACTGCCGCAGAAAGCAACCATATTGCATCCTTCCAGAACTTGCCCCAGTCGCTCAATAAAGTCTTTCCACTCACGCTGAGAAATTTCGGGTGCCGGCTCCATCAGCTCGGTTTCGTGACCGTCGGCATCCAGAATGTGAATATTGGTACGTGTCTGCCCTTTAATGCGGGTAAAGCGGTCGTTAATGGAGCGAGTGATGCACAAACGCTCAAATGTGGCGGCGTGGTTGTTACCGATGAAACCGCAAGCCGTTACGGGATGGCCCAAATCTCTAAGGACCTTGGTAACGTCAACACCTTTGCCGGCGGCAAGGCTTTCTTTGATTTCAATGGGATTGATCTCTCCCATTTTCAACTGCTCAAGATAAACGATTTTATCCAGTGCAGGATTGAGGGTGACGGTTAAATACATAAAAACGACCTCCTTTATTTGTCACTTTTATTTTATCATATAAAAAACGAAAAATAAAGGAAAAATTGTAATAATTGTTTTGCACGGTAGCAAAATATTGATAGCATTTCGTTTTTAAAAGGGGAACAATCAATGAAAATCAACAAACAAAATTATTCGGAATATGTCGAAAAGAAAACCAAAAACTCTCCCATTCTTGCTGACTGCATCAAAGCATTTTTGTTCGGTGGTGCTATTTGCACGGTGGGTGAGGGCATTTATCAGTTGATGCTGATGTGGAAAATCAGTGTTGAGGATGCAAAAATCTGGCTCCCCATTATTATGATATTTTTAGGAGCCGCGTTGACGGGCTTTGGGATTTATGACACCCTTGCCAAACACGGCGGCGCCGGCACCTCCATTCCCATTACGGGTTTCTCCAATTCTATTGTGTCCTCCGCAATGGAATTTAAAAAAGAAGGCTTCATTCTTGGGGTTGGCGCAAAGATGTTCACGATTGCAGGTCCTGTTATCGTCTACGGCGTTTCAGCCAGCGTAGTTTATGGATTGATTTATTGGATAACAACCTTATCCTAAAAACACAAAAGGCTTGACCAATCGGTCAAGCCTTTTTATCATACACCGCCGGTAATCTCAACAAGCAAGCAAATTGAAACAAAATAAAAAACTGTTGTAATTACGGGCCAAATAAATATCCAAATCCATTTTTTGCCCATTGCTTGTTTGGCTTCCTGTTTTTTTCTTTCTATTAAAAACAAAACAAGGCAAACAATAAAGGATACAATTCCAACGGGATTAATAATCCAACACAATAATGGAATTCCTCCGATTATAGCAATTATATTTTCAAACTTACCTAGTGTACAAAAGCGGTTAATTGCCAAGCAAGTTAAAGACATCATACAACATAGGCAAAATATGCTGTTTAATATAGATGTGATTTTTAATGCTTTCAATGTTTTCATATGTTTACACCTAGCTTTTTAAGTAAATATTCTAAAGCATCACTTTCAGAAGGAAACCCTACACAATCATAATCTTTTCCGCGCTCACGGTAAAAGACTTCCCAGCGGTGGTAGTTTTTTAGCACATAGTAACCGTCAGCAACGGAATTTTCAAAATGGATCAGATTTGTTGAGATGTTGTTGGTTTTACATAGTTCAAGAAATTCTGTTCTTGTCATATTATCACCTCGGCAGGATCCAACCTTTCCTAGTTATAATATCGATTATTTCATCAACTTTTGGCGCTGTGATCACGAATAAGCGATTGTCATTTGTAATAATGTTCAGCTGAGTAAAAGTGTAGGAAAAATGAGCAATATTTTGAATTAGAATTTCGTCAAGTGAATATGGCTTTTCCTCTAAACAAACACAAACGATTCCGGCTTCGCAGAAATAGATATTTCCGTTTTTGACTTTACCGTTGCCCAAATTGAAATTACCATTGGTCTTATAAAATATCGGTGAGGTAATTTCTTTTTCGAACTTTGCGTATCGTTTATCCATAATGTTTTGGTAGACAACCAAAACAGGAAATAACAGAAGCGCAAAGAGTAAGCCGCATATAACGGCAAGCTGAAAAGGTTGATCAATGTCTAATAAAAGCAAAACAAAATAACCGATTAGGCCAAATAAGAAACCCGTAAACGCGGAAAGAAAAACTTTTGCTTTCATATATCCCACCTCACTTTATTTTATTATACTATACCGCCGTCTTAAAGTAAATAATTATTGAAAATTGGGGCCTAATAGAACACGAAGTAATGGGTCCTAAGTTGACACACGCAGAAGGCTTCATTCTTGGGGTTGGCGCCAAGATGTTCACTATCGCAGGTCCAGTGATTGTGTACGGCACGGCGGTAAGTGTAGTTTACGGAATCATTTATTGGCTAACAACATTATTCTAATGATAAAGGCTTGACCAAATCGGTCAAGCCTTTTGTTATAGATATAAAATCGGTATTGCGCTCCACCCGTGGCAAAGACTACCCGCTTTACCAAAAGCATTGGCACCTTCCTGTACTTCCCAAACAGATGTGGCACCATTATCAAGCATCACCTTATATGTATCGCATATTTCTTTGACAATATATTGATGATATTTAGAATCAACTTTAAGCAATGCATCGTATTTAAAGCATTTCATACTTAAAGAGCATGGTTCAAGCATATTACAAGAAAGCTTTTCGGCAATAGCATAGCTTTCCTCTGCTGTAGTAAGTCCCGCAAGAATTGCAACAGCATTTCCAAGCTCTGTAAATTCCTCACGATCTTTTGACATGGAAAAAAGTCCGCTTTTAGAATCAAAAAAGTTTTGTTTAATATTCACCTTGAGCTCATCGATTACTTTCTGATATTCGAATGATTTGCCGATTTTCTCCGATATGATTTTAAAATTTTCAAGAGCGATCACAAACAAGCAGTTTATCATTAGATCGAGCTTGGTATCAGTTGCGCCGATTTTTTCGTTCATATAGGCAGACCAATCATAAAAATTCCAATACCGGTTATCCCGGAAAGTATACAGCAATCCGTCTTGCAGTTGATTTTCAAAAGCATGGATAATTTTTAATAGTTTGTCATAGACCTCATACGCCAAAGATAAATCATTTGTGTTATCAAGATACTCCTTTATTGCTGTAAAATAATGTAGTGAAAAGGACGGAATTGCAATGTCGGAACCACAGGGATAGGTGATAGATAATAGATCATCTTCTCTATTATCGCGGCTGATAAGGATTAAGCCTGACCGGGCATAATTGCTGTTTCCGTTTTTAAATGCTTTATAACCACATAACATTTGATTTCTTGAATCAAATGAATAAAATGACTGCTCACGCCAAGGTGTGTCTACATAGTGTTCCATTAAACATAGCTTTAACGTGTTTACACACAAATCATATATTTTTTGATTTAGAGGATCGGTAAAGGTTTTTGATATAACCTCAACAGGATACATCTGCGGAATGATACCGATATATTCCGGTTTGATTGGAGCTTCGCAAAAAACTTCTAGATAACGGCAACCGAGCCGCAACATATAGTTGGTATATTTGTTTTCTCCTCTTTTTGCTATATATTCAAAACTGAAATCTCTGCTTCCGATTTTTCTGCGAACATTTCCGTCAATAATATGCTCTCCCCAGCAGACAGTGATTTTCTGAGGAACCTCTGTGTAAAAATTCAAGGTGGGGAGTCCAACGCTTTCCTCACCAAGATCCAACAAGTAATAATTGCCCTCATTTTTTAGCACATTCACTTCTTTTTCTTTTAATAAAAATAATTTTTCGATAGGGCGAGGGTACATTTCACATTTTTTGTTTACAACAAAGCTGTTGTGAAAAGCCGTGTTACACGGTTTCGTAGCGTCAAACAAAAAACTTTGCCCCATTTGTCCGGATATGATTTTTTTATAACCGCATTTGTAATTTGGATTCTCGCGTGATAGCGTTTCTTCGCAGCTCTTACAAACTGATTTTCCATTATACTCTATTTCATACAAAAGTCCCGCCTTGGCTGGTTTATATCTGGAAGAAGCAACACCTAAGTGCCAAACGGTTATAAGGATCGTATTTTCACCGATTTCAAGACGGTCGGTGATATCAATGCTGTCATAAATTTTATAATGTTCAAAATCACCATATTGATTGGAACTGACAAATACGCCATTCACAAACAGGGTATAATCGCCATCGCATGAAATATGGCAAATCACTTTTCCGCCGGTATAATATAATTTATCTGTAAAATCGCCATAAGTATCAGGCTTTTCGGTTTCTGTATACCAAATCCAATCAGCCTTAGCAAACAATTTTTTCATACCTTAAACACCCCACTTAAAGTGATTTATTTCTTGCTTATTATAACACATCGACGACTTAATGTAAATGTTTTCAATACGGTGTCCTAAGTTGACACAAGCAGAGGGGGTTGCCTTAGACAATAGAAAATAATCAAAAGGCTTGACCGACTCGGTCAAGCCTTTTTTATATCAAGCATACTTTTTTAATAGCTTATCGCTTTATCTAAATTTCCTGCTATAATAAGACGTTTGTTGTGGTTGGTTTTAAGGGCATCATCTATGGATGCTTCCTTGCATGGATTTAGGTAAATCACTTGATCGTCCCTGAGTTTCTCAAAATATTCCCCTATATCTGCTGCTGCACGGTCGTTTACCTGAATCGCTTTTAAAGACTTCATTTTGCTGAATGCTTCAATGTGTTGCCTGTGATTGCCGCAAAGGTGAATCATTCCGCCGTGGGGGTAAACGGAAAGAAGTTTATCGTCAAGCGGTGCGATAAATTCCTCATACATAGAGGCGGAAAGCAGATGCGTTGAACAGCCGCAAAGTTGACCATATCCGGGTGGCTGTGTACGCATCCGTGGAATAACAGGCTGAAGCTGCTGAAGTGGAACGGTATTTAAAAAATAAGTGTGAAGTTCACAGAGCAAATCGTTGATGGTAGCAAGGTCTTTGGATGCCTCTTCAGGATCTTCAAGCATTGCAACCAATATTTCGGCTCCATAGAGATTGATTGCGATGTTTAAAGCACTGGCAATGGTAGGAAGTCCGAACAGCGGCAGCGCTACATCGGCCTCTAAAAAAGCTGACAGTGCTCTTTTTGTTAATGACCAGACCTCACTTGTATCAAGGTCAGGCTTTTTCAAACTGCCGATAGGCGTGGTTAAATAATCGGAATACCACTGACCGTCTTGGAATTTTACATTGGCGCCCATTATTTTATCAATATAGTGAACATCATAAATATTGAGTTCTACACATAAAGGACGGAAGTAGATATCGTTTTCAAGAGCTTCATAGCGATTTGCAAGGTCTTCAAGACAGTCCTCCACCCACTTTTCAGGTTCGACGTAAGGGTCGTGTTTGGAGGTGCCCTTAATTCCGTTTACAGCAAAAACAGTATTTTGTTCTTGCCTTTTTTGACCGGGTGTAAATACATTCTGCATTTTTTCAAACCATAAATCACGGCGCTCTATTAAATCTTTGCGGTTTAGTATCTCCTTGGCCCTATTGCTGATTGACATATACTGAACCTCCCTGAAAGTTTTGATGGTTTTATTATAGCATGGAAAAAATAAATTAAAACCTAAAAAAACGACAAAAAGGTTTGAAAAAGCGACATTGTGTGGTAAAATCATAATAAAGTAGAATACAAAACAGGGGGGTATAAATATGTCCCATATGAACGAACGTACGGGCGACTATCGCTATGTCAGAAGTGAAACTTTCAGTAAAATGCCATTTTGCATTGAAATGGCGGGTGTTGATAAGTGCACGTCCAAATATTATTTAAAAAGAAATAATTCACCTATTTCTGTGGTTGGGTATACCGTGAGCGGATGTGGTATTATCAAAGAGAATGGAAAAGAAGTGAAAGCAGAAAAAGGCAGCTTATTTATTGTAACCGTGGGTGATTCTCACGAGTATCATTCTCTTAACAATTGGGAATTTTACTGGGTAAATATTAAGGGAACATACTTTAAAGAGATACTTTCGAAGTACGGACTTGAAGACACGTTGGTTTTTAATAATTTCGAGCTTTATAAGGACTTTATAAACCTGATACGCGACGTTACAAATAATAAAGCGGAATTATACTTATGGCAGATAAGAATGCAGGAGTTTTTATATAAAGCCGCGCTTAATTTATATAAAAACCGAGAATTTTCCGCAAAGCAGACTATGGGAGAAAAAATTAAAACAGAGATAGAAAAGCACATAGGCGAAAATCTAACGGAGAAAGAAATCTGTGGGCAGCTTGGCATTTCCAATAGACAGGCGCAGAGAGTATTTAAAAAGGAATTCTCTATATCAATTCATAAATTTGAAGTAGAAAGCAAAATAAGGAAAGCAAAAACCTTGTTGCTGAATACTAATAATAGCATAAAGCAAATTGCTTGGGAAATAGGGTTTGAAAACGAAAAATATTTCAGTACTTTCTTCCGCAAAAACGTAGGAGTGTCCCCCACAGAGTACCGCGCTCTTTACAGTTAAAAACCACGTTGTTCTAATAAAAAATGCTTGACCAATTGGTCAAGCATTTTGCATATGCCGATTTTTAAATTGCAGAGGGGTTACGCCATATCTTTTTTTAAACAGAGTAGAAAACTGTGCGGATGTACAGAAGCCGCATCGATATGCAATTTCGGTACAGTTATAATTGCTGTCTTTTAACAATTTTCGGCAGGCCTGCAGTCGCTGTTCCATTAAAAATTGTTGGGGAGAATATCCTGTTATTGTTTTAAATTTGTGCTGAAAATAGTCATAGCTTATATTAAGTTGTCTGGCACAATCTGACAAGTTGATATGTTCGTGAAAATTTTCTTGGATATAGTTGATAACATACGCAAAGTCTTTGGTGGTGGTTGCGCTGTTTTCACTACGAAAGATATGCAGCAGAAGCTCACGGAGCTTTATTGTGAGCATAGTCGCATAACCATATTTTTGATTTTTTGCCTCGCTGAGCAGTTCTTTCAGAATTTTAAAAATCGTATGGTTTGAATCCGTGTAAAAGCCGAACGGTAAATCATCTGCAGTCCAAAAACCAAGGCAAATAATTTCCGAGCTTGAGTGATGTGTTTCGTTATGCTCGGTATGATGGGGGATAAGCGCAAAGCAATTCTCTGAGAATTGATATACTTTTCCGGCTATGTTGGTTTCACCGCTGCCTGACGGATAATAAACCAATTCGTGATATTTGTGAGAATGGTAATTGATATATAAGTTTTTACTTCGTTTTGCTTTCCAAATTGAAATAAAGCGTAAATCCGACATATTACACCTCTTATTTGTTGCTATTTTAAGTATATCACCTTACGGGTTGTTTTTCAAGAAAAACCAATTAATATAAAAAATAAACTATGTTATTATATAATCCGGTTCATTTGTGTTGTATGATTTTACAAGAAAGGAGCTGACTGTTATGACACAAGAACAGTATTTTAAAAATTTGACCATTCCGAAAGGTAAAGTTGATGTTGTGCTGGATACGGATGCGTATAACGAGATCGACGATCAGTTTGCCATTTGTTATAT
>JAZROO010000108.1:0-116613 GCA_045648705.1 Eubacteriales bacterium
TCCTTGCCGATATTCTGTGGGTAGATCCATCAAAAGATCATCTCGCGTCGGCTTTACAATTCCGTATCCATTTTGCTTTGCAACTTCAAAAGCTGTTCTTATTTTTTCATATTCATCTTTTGATTTCTGCAATTCATTAATCTTAAGCATCAAATCACCGTCATCTTTTATTTCACTTCCCATCATCTCACTCAACATTCCAAAATATAATGTTTTCGGAAGTTCAATTTGCAATGTAGCAACGCCATCACCCATTTGTTTATTTACGGCGTCAGCTGACTTAATATACTGATTTTCTCTCAAATCATGACACAGTGCCTTTAACTGACTCATTGTTTTATATTTACAAGTACACAATCGGATCCAATCATATACTTCTTTTTTGATTGGATTTTCATTTGAAAGATGCGTGATCCAACCGGGAATGTCGACGTTAATTTTTGAAATCGGAAATTCTTCCAAAACCGATGATAATATTTGATTTATGTCATCAGCAGAAAGTTCATTACAGTTTTTGACGATAACCGGTCTTTGATATTCCTCTTCAATTGCATGTTGAATCATTCTTGTTTGCTCACCGGAAGGAAACATTGAATTAAGTAAAATAATAAACGGTTTGCCGGTCTTTTTCATTTCTTCGATTACTCGTCTTTCGGCAGCTAAATATTCCTCTCTTGGAATTTCTCCTATACTTCCATCAGTTGTAACAATTATACTGATGGTGGAGTGCTCTCTGATTACTTTTTCTGTGCCGATTTCAGCGGCTTGTTCAAAAGGTATCTCATTTTCACTCCATGGAGTACGTACCATTCTCGGCTCATCATCTTCATAATGACCAATTGCACCATTAACGACAAAACCAACGCAATCTACCATTCTGATATTGCACTTAACATTATCCTTTAAATTAACCTCAATGGCATTTTCAGGCACAAATTTTGGTTCCGTAGTCATTATTGTCTTCCCTGCCGATGCTTGCGGCAATTCATCAATTGTTCTTTCGCGAAGAAACGGATCAGTGATTTCGTTCAACACCAAATGCTCCATCACTTTTCTGATAAATGTTGATTTACCTGTACGTACGGGACCGACAACACCAATATAAATATTACCACCGGTGCGCGCTGCAATGTCTTGATAAATTTTTGTGCTCGTCATACTGCACCCTCCACTGACAAACATTGATTTGTTATATAGTTATGCCACAAACAGTACATATATGACAAAGCCCACCGTTATATTTAACGGTGGGCTTATTATTTATTTTAAAATTTTAATTGCCTCTTGCAGTTGAATATCTTGTTGTGTTGTCAGTTCATAAAAGCTATTCAGATCTTCCTCAGACATTTTAACACTAACATCAGGGGAAATTCCTACAGCATCAAAACTTTCACCACTCGGCGGATAGTATACTTGAGTTGACAAATAAAGTGCTGTTTGATCACCAAGCGGAATAACCTGTTGCGCAACACCTTTGCCATACGTTTTTGTACCGACTAAAGTTCCTTTTCGAAAATCACGTATTGCTGCTGCAAATAATTCTGCTCCGGAATAAGTGTTTTCGTTAATCAAAACTGCCATAGGCAATGTGATTTGATCTGAATCGGATTGAATGGTAGAACTTTGTGTTCCACTCTTACTTTCAATCGTTACAATTGTTCCCTTGGGCAAAATCATATCCAAAATTTTGCAAACAGACTCCAATGTTCCGCCGCTGTTATTGCGGACATCAAATATAATTGAAGAGACTCCCTTGTTTTCAAGAGACTTCAGTGCCCTTTTAAATTCAGCATATGTGTTTGTATCAAAAGCATCAAATCGAATAAATCCGATTGAATCATCAATAATTCGATACGACACAGTAGTTGTTGTATATTCGGAATATGTGACTTTCTTTTCAAGTTCACTGTCGCCTCGGTATATGGAAAGAACGGTAGTAGTACCTGCCTTACCCTTCAGCAAATTTTCAGCTTCTGTTTCCGATAAAGACGTAACGTCGATATTATCAATTTTATAAATAATATCACCGGCACGAACATCTACAGCCGCAGCCGAAGATCCGCCATTAACTTTAATTACTTCCATATAACCGGTACTGGCAACATATCGAACAGAGATGCCAAGACCGGCATACTTTCCGTTGCTTTCATCCTGATACTGTTGATAGGCATCAGCATCAAGGTATTTGCCATAAGGATCCGCCGCAGTCACAAACCCGGAAAGAATACCATCCATTGTGTGAGTCTCGTCATATTCATCAATGTAACGAGCGGCAACAACTTGTTCTACATTGCTAAGTTTTGCATACTTTTTGCTGATTGCAAACGTTGTTGTCATTTTCGTAGAAATAAAAGTATATGTAATTAAGCAAGCCAATATCGTACATGCCATCATCAAAAAAATAGCAGTACCAACTTCGATTTTTCGTTTCATAAACAAAACCTCTTAACCATAGATAAAGCTAATTGTAGAGGAAAAATACGGAACTGGATTTACATATTCACCGTTAACAATGATTTCAAAATGCAAATGGTTGCCTGTTGAATAACCGGTAGAACCAACTTTTCCAATAACTTGTCCTTGTATTGCAACTTGACCGGCAGAAACCAACAAAGTACTCATATGCGCATACAAAGTCGCCGTTCCATCCCCGTGGTTAATCAAGCAATAATTGCCATAGGCTTTGTGATATCCGGCTTTTGATACCGTTCCGTTCTTTGCGGCATAGATACTGGCTCCGCCAATACCGCTTCCGCTAATATCAATACCGGTATGCAGTTTATATACACCTGTTGTGGGATGCGTACGATAACCAAAAGGTGAAGTTATAATGCGCCAATTGGAATCCAAAGGATAACGAAAACCATTGGAAATCGGTACATCTGCTGAGCCGCTGCCCTCTTGTTGCAAATGCTGCAAAATTTCTTGTTGTAACTGCGCTTCTAACTTCTCAACCTCTTCCAACATTGCCGAAAGTTCATCACTTTCCGCATCAAACTTATTTACCAAGGAATTACTGGCAGCTTGTTTTGCCTCCAGAGTTGATTCTCTTGATTTGAGATCGTTTGTAACAGCCTGTTGCGCTTTTTGTTTCTCCAATATTTTCTTTTGAGACGATTCAATTTCCTCGCGACTTTTTTTCAAAAGACCGATTGCCTCATTTTGCTTGGACATGATTTCTTTAACGATTTCAATGCGAGTTATAAAATCTGTAATACTTCCGGACGAAAGAATGATTTGAAGAAATGAGACCGTGCCGCTTTCATAGGACGAACGAATATATTCCTTAGACTCCTCAAAAGCAACAGCATACTGCTCAGTTGCTTGCTCTAACTTATTATTTGCAGTGCTTAATTCTCCGTTGATATTTGAAAGTTGTTGATTAGCAATATCGATTTCACTTTGTAAACTGTTAATCTGCTGATCAATAATTTCCTTCTTTTCAAGCTCAGAATCACGTTTATTATCAATTTTATTTAATTTGTTTTCAAGTTCTTCTCTTTGATTTTGAATATCCTCAAGCTCACTTTGCAGATCTGAAGTTTCCGCAGAAACATACGGAACAACAATATAAGCCACTAAGCCCAAAAGCATAATAACAGCCAAAATCAAAGCAATAATTGTTCGAAATCTCGAATTCATCAAGTCCTCCAATTAGGCGTGAAGATATTTTCGAATAGAGGTCATACTACCAAAAATACCTACAACGACACCAATAACAACAAAAATCACGATAATATCCACATACAATTGAGAGAACGGTACTAACTCAATAAAATTAATTCCGGCAAAAAGTGTAGTGAACAGATAATTATAAATATACCACTGTAAAGCAAAACAAATGGTTGCAGCCAACACGCCGATAAAAAGTCCTTCAAAAACAAACGGCCAGCGTATAAACCAATTGGTTGCCCCAACATATTTCATAATGTTGATTTCATTTTTACGATTATACATAGCAATTTTGATGGTGTTCGAAATAATGAATAACGAAACCAAGCCCAAAATCACCATAATCCACATGCCGAGTACCTGAATTACTTTTCTTAAAGAAAGCAAAACAGATACAACTTCCTGTGTGTCTCGAACATATGCAATTTCATCAAGTTCTGCTATTGCAGTAGATGCATTTTCAAACTGACTTAAATCGCCAATTGTGATACTGAAAGAATTGCGCAGCGGATTATCCTCACCGGTGTATGAATCAAGATAAGCGCCTTCATCGCCAAGCTGTGCTCTGTATTCCTCCAGCGCCTCATCTTTGGTGATAAAATCAGTATCGGAAACACCTTCAATAGCCTCAATATTTTGTTGCAAAGATTGGTACTCTTCTTCCGGAACATCTTCATCAATAAAAGCAACGATTTCATTTTGTTGCTCAATTTGAGTCATAAAATTGGATATATTTTCAGCAAACAAGTATGCAGTTCCAATAATGATCATACAAGCGATCAATACTGAGACTGATGCCGTTGTCATCATCAAATGCTTTTTCATGCCTCTGAAAGCAGAACTAATAATGTATCCTAAACTAGAATTCTTCATGAATTACATAACCACCTGTCTGATCTGCTATGATTTTTCCGTCCTGCAAAGTTATAACGCGTTTGTTGAAACGATCAACTAAATTTTTATCATGAGTAACAACAATTACGGTTGTACCCATTTTGTTAATTTCAATCAAAAGTTCCATAATTTCCTGCGCCATGGACGGATCAACGTTTCCTGTAGGTTCGTCAGCAATAATCATCTTAGGATTATTAACAAGCGCACGCGCAAGTGCGACACGCTGCTGTTCACCGCCTGACAATTCATTTGGATAGTTTTTAGCCTTATGACCAAGTCTTACAATACCTAAAACATATGGAACTCTGCGACGAATTACGCGACGAGAAGCACCTATAACACGCATTGAAAACGCGACGTTTTCAAATACAGTCATAGAGTCAATCAAGCGAAAATCTTGGAACACAACACCCATCGTACGACGCAAAAACGGAATTTTGCTTTGACGAATCTTGGCTAGGTTAAAGCCATTGACTTCAACCGTTCCCGATGTCGGTTTATCCTCGCACATTAACATTTTAATGATGGTGCTCTTACCTGCGCCCGAACGACCGACAACAAAAACAAACTCACCGTCTTCTATTTTAAAGTTTACGCCATTGAGCGCGTTGGTACCGTTTGGGTACATCTTATAAACATCATCAAATAAAATCATTAAAATCTCCTTAGAATTTGGTGGGGTTAGCAACCAAATAACGCTTAACCATTAACGCAACCTTAAATACGATTGCATGATCAAATTTTCTCAGATCAAGACCGGTTAACTTGCGGATTTTTTCAAGTCGATATACCAAAGTATTTCTATGTACAAAAAGTTTGCGTGAGGTTTCAGAAACGTTCAAATTGTTTTCAAAGAATTTCTGAATAGTAAATAACGTTTCATAATCAAGTGATTCAATAGAGCCTTTTTTGAAAACCTCAGATAAGAACATCTCACACAAAGTAGTGGGTAATTGATAAATCAATCTGCCAATACCAAGATTATCGTACGAAATAATAAATTTTTCAGTATCAAAAACTTTACCGACCTCAAGAGCAACCTGTGCCTCTTTGAAAGTACGCGGTAAATCCTTAACATTATCAACAATTGTGCCAATTCCGATATATGCCTTCAGATATAACTCACTACCGAGAATATCAACAATGCTCTTGGCAAGTTTTTCAAGATCTTTGTTGTCATTCGAGCTTTTAACTTCTTTCACCAGAACAAGATCGGTTTCGTTTACATTGATGATAAAATCTTTTTGTTTTTCCGGGAAAAGACCTTGCAAAATATCAAAAGCTGAAACATCACTTTTATCAGAAAGACGAATCAGCATAGCAACTCTGTATGCTTCAGTCTCAAAATGAAGTTCCTTGGATTTGATAAAAATATCACTTGGAAGTATATTGTCCAAAATCACATTTTTAACAAAATTATTTTTGTCAAATTTCTCATCTAAATACTGTTTTGTGTTGGACAGAGCAATTGCTACTATTGAAGCAAATTTAGATGCAAGTTCATCTGTTCCTTCAATGAACGCAACATACTCCAAACCGGATTTTGATTCCAAGGGCTTAAACGTATACCCTTCTCCAACAACAGAATCCATAGACGCATTAATTGAAGAAATTACGTTTTCAAAAGTTTCGCCGATTTTAATAAGATCGCTGCACGAAATAATTGTTCCGTTTTCGTCGATGACGCCAACTGTACGATCAATTGATTCCTTTAACTGATATACCATTCCTTGAAAAACTCTGTTAGACATCCAACTACCTCCAAATAGTGATAATATCATTCTACACTATTTCATAAACAATTTCAACAATTTTTTCGATTTTTTTTGTTACTTTTGCACAACGCAAAAATAACACACTAAAATTTGGTAGTATTTTTTGTTCACTTTGTCAATAAATTTATTCAAATTGTTTGCTATACAAACCGCTGTTGGTACTAACAAATCGATAAGTAAAGTGAACGGCAAGTAAAGAAATACCTGCACAGAACAAGCTGATAAGCGCCATTAAATAATGCGGACAGGAGAACATACGCATAAAGCATAACACGATCAAAAATGCAGTTATTGATATCAGTAATAATACAAATGTAAAAAAGTTTACTTTAAAAGGTATGTTAATAGACGTTATGCGACACATTACCCAGGCAAATGCAATTAAAATAGTGAGAAAGCAAATTGCCGCTATTGCAAAAGATACATGTCCAAACATTGGTTGAAAGACTGAAACGTAGGTCTCGTCACTAAAATAAAAAGCCTCAACCTTTGTATCATAATATTGATATGAAGAACTCAGGCATTGGATTGTTAATGACAAAAGCATTAAGATGCCGTATCCGCCAATCATAAGGCAGCCGCCGCTTCCAAATCCCGCAAAAAACGACAGGCAAGATTTATACGACTGCTTTCTCATATAAACCAGCATACCAAAAATCCATAACAAAACAGCAAAAAACAAAGTAAACATAGCAATAATTGCCACACGATATGCGGGCGAATTATAATAATTGGTTACTCCATCAGCAGTGGAAAGATGATGCTTCAGTATCAAAAAATAACATACAAACGATATTATAAACAAGATAAATCCAAAAAACATTTGAAGCACATTGATTTTATATCCTTTTTTTCTTGCTAAAACGGCACATAAAATCGGTAAGGCTATTGCAATTAAAACAGTAAGCGCATAACAAATAAATGCAGATAATAAACTCATACCACTACCTCAAATAACACTATTTTTCTTTGGAATAAAAGTAAATGCCAACATAAGCGATATTATAAGAGCCAAAACTTTTTGAGCAATGTTTAAAGCAACTGATCCATGTAACGCGTATGTTAAAAACAAAGATACAAAATAAGGTGCTCCCACAAAAATACTGGCTGCATTTTCGTTTTTAATTAACTCATACGCCGCAACAGAGAGAGCAAGTTGGATTACTATATCCACCAAAATCATCAGCGCAGCGTCAAGTGACAAAAAGTCTCCCCAATTCATCATGGCAATGCCAACGAAGAAAACAAACTCTCCAAGCGAAAAGCCAACACCAAATGCTAAACCTGATAATTCGGTTCTGGTTTGTTTATCTTTTGATGATTTAAGAGAAATATAGCGGAAAAATTCACCGCCAAGCAATGCAACGGCAAGCATAACAGCCAAAACTGCGCTTAAAAATGAATCAGAAATCGTTGCATTGGTTTGAGGATACGTCGTAATTATCAAGATTGCGCCAATTATGCCCAATCCCATCGAAATCACAATTCCGAAAAATCCCAAAAAGACATCTGACAATTGAAATTGGGCTGTTTTTTTACTAATTACCAAAAATAAAAGAACGGCAATATATGGAAGTGCTCCTAAGAGCAACAATAATATCTGTTGTAATTCAGACATAAAATTTCTACCCCTTTAAATCATTTGCTTTTAATGCTGCAGTCATTGTGTTTTTCATAAGCATCGCAATTGTCATAGGTCCAACACCACCCGGCACAGGTGTAATGTGGGATGCCAGTTTGCTGACTTCATCGAACAATACGTCACCGCAGAGTTTTCCGTCTTGGTTACGATTGATTCCAACATCAATCACAACAGTGCCTTTTGACACCATATCTGCAGTAACTATACCGACCTTCCCTACTGCTGAAACCAAAATGTCAGCTTGACGCGTTATATCTGCAAGATTTTTTGTTTTAGAATGACATATTGTGACAGTTGCATTTTTATGAAGCATCAACATAGCCTGCGGCTTTCCAACAATGTCACTTCTTCCGATTATGACACAATGTTTTCCCGAAACTTCTATTCCGCTACGCTCAAGCAATTGCATAACGCCTGCCGGTGTACAAGGCAGAAAATCAAAATTTCCTGACATTATCTTGCCAACGTTTACAGGATGAAAAGCATCAACGTCTTTCTCGGGCAAAATCCTATTAATCAGCGCTTCTTTGTCCAAATGTTTGGGAAGCGGTAGCTGAACAAGAATTCCGTGCACATTGTCATTTACGTTCAATTCATCAATGAGTGACAATAATTCTTGTTGAGTTGTTGTTGCCGGTAAAACATATTGTTCAGAATAAAACCCAAGTTGCTCACAGCATTTGGTTTTATTGCGAACGTAGGTTTGCGAAGCCGGATCATCACCAACTAAAATCACGGCAAGTCCCGGCACAATTCCTTTGGCTTTCAGAGCAATTGTTTGTAAACGAAGCTCCTCTTTAATTTGAGAACTGATTGCTTTTCCATCAATGAGTGTTGCCATCAGTACTATCCTCCTCAGTTTCCTCCATTAAATCAAAAACTCGTTTAATGGCGTATTCATCCTCAGAAATTCCGGCTTGTTCATCCAATTCCTCGGCAAATTGCGAAGCATAGCCGTCCTGCTGCTTTTGAATATTTTTTTCTTTATGAATCTGATAAAGTTCTTTAAGTGAGATATCTTTTTGCAATGTAACGTTTTCAAAATGAACGTTGATCTTAAAAAATCGAAAATAAACCCAAAATGCTATTGCGGCAATAAGTGCAATTAAAGCCAGCACTTGATTGATTTTGAATCCAAACACCGTTAACTGAAACTCACTGTTGCGCAGGGCTTCCATCCACGCTCTGCCCAAACCATACCAACCCGTATACCACAAGAAAACTTCGCCTTTGAATTTTCTTTGGTCCAAAAATGCCAAAATCAAAACAAATCCGATCAGATTCCAAAGCGATTCATATAAAAATAACGGATGAACATATTCGTAAATCGAGTCATATCCAACGCCCATGCGCCAAGGCAGGTTCGTTTGTACGCCATATACTTCAATATTGAAAAAATTGCCCCAACGTCCGATAATTTGACCAATCAGGATTCCAATAGCGGCAACATCAAAAACGCCAAAAATACTGATTTTTTTGACGTAACATGCGATGCCTACGACAATAAATGCAGTAATGACACCACCGTAAATAGACAATCCGCCATTCCAAATCGACAGCATTTCCTTAAAAGAATCAAAACTTTTAAGATCCATGAGTATGTAACCCAGTCGGGCACCAATTAATCCCGCAGGCACACCAACCAAAACCAAATCCAGAAAATCATCACTTGTTAAGTCAAAAAACGAGATTTTTCGTTCGCAATAAATAAATGCGAGTAAAAGACCAAGGCAAATGAAGATTGCATACCATTTTATAGATATAGATCCAATTCTGAAAGCCTCAGGATCCAGTGTAAAGCTACCGATACCAAGTCCGGGAAAAGAAACTGTGTTCATATTTGTTACCTACTTTCTTTTGGTAAAATCACCGACATAGCCAATGCGTCAGCATTTAAAACCATCTTTCCTAATTCAATAACATCCTCTAAAGTAATGTTGGAAATTTCACTTAATTGTGAAAAAACATCGCCACCATGCATTTGGTTTGAAACGAAATGATTGACAATAGATTCAGAACTATCCAAAGAGCGAATCAAGTCACCATACAGCGCATTTCTCACGCGAAGAAAATCTTGCTCAGAAATCATATCTTTATCAAACGAATTGCATATTTCACAAATGGTATTTTTGACTGTCATAGCATCGTCGCTCTCGCCTGCAAACAGCAAAAATCCGTAACCAACTCCAAATTCGTATTCCGCAGAAAATTCAGAATTAATGATGGCTTTTTGATATAGGTTTTTGAAAAAACTACTGGATTCACCAAATAAAACAGAAATTAAAATTTTCATGCAAAGTTCATGCTTGACCCAATTATCTGCACTCGAAAACAACACATCTTTGATTCCAATATAAAATTGTGTCTTCGAAACGTCCATAGATCGTTCTACATAATCATTTGCAATTTTGTTAGATTCTGCAGGAATATTTTGTTCAATAAAATCTCGTTGTTCAATTGGCAATTGTTTGTCGCAAATTTCTAAAATTTTATCAAGTTCAAGATCTCCTGCAATGCAAAGACAAAGGTTTGCATTATTGTAAAAAACGTCATAACAATCATATAACATTTTATCGGTAATTTGCGCTATGCTTTCATTAGTGCCGGCAATATCAATACGCACAGGATGATTTACATACAGTGACTGCACCAGAGAAATATACCCTTGCCAAGATGGCTCATCATCATACATTTTAATTTCTTGGCCAATGATGCCTTTTTCTTTTTCTACATTTTCATGAGTAAAATAAGGGTGTTTAACAAATTTAAGCAACACTTCCAAAGACTCATAAAAATGATCGGAGGTCACAAAGTAATACGCTGTGCGATCATTAGAGGTGTAGGCATTTGCTTTTGCACCGGTTTTTGCATAAAAATCAAAAGCATTTCCCTCTTCACCCTCAAATAATTTGTGCTCCAAAAAATGAGCAATACCGTCCGGTACAGTAATCCATTCTTCCGACTGATATTTTTTAAATTCGCGGTTAATCGAACCAAATTTAGTTGCAATCATCGCGGCACTTTTATTTTTATTTGGAGTAGGATAAAAATAGATTGTAAGTCCAGACGGATGATTTATGCAGTAATATTTTGCCTGAGCTTTTTGAAAAGATATTTCACTTATGTTCATCGGTTAATTTACTCCTTTCAAAAAGTAGACAGTATCAAGTTCCAAACAATTAGCAACGTTTATAATTTGATCTTTTGTCAGGCTTGAAATTATATCGATCTGCTGTTCGGCAGAACAGTCAATTTCAAGAAAATAATTTCTAAGTTTATCGGCGATAAGTGAACTGTGAGAATCTCTCATCCCCTTTATGAAATCCAAAAGATAAAGTTTTCCGTTTTCAAATTCTTCGCAGGTAATATTCCCTGATTTCATGTCCTCAAATTGTCTAATGATCTCATCCAATGCAACTTGATAATTTTTAAATTCAATGCCGGAGGAAATAAACATTGCATGAGCCAACGGATCCACACCGGAAGAACAATAATAACATAACGACAATTTTTCCCGTACGTTCATAAAAAGTTTTGATGTGGGGCTTCCGCCAAAAATAACGTTAAAGAGTCTGGCGGCAAAATAATCAACAGGTTTTATAAACCTAAAACCAAGGCAAAGTTTTCCTTGCGCCACGTCAAACGCTTCTTCTACGTAACGAGTCTCTTTTGGCGTTTCAAATTCGGTTTTAATCATTGCAGAAGATTCGCCCCGGTCAAGCGGATAAAAATATTTTTCCGTTAACTCCTTGATCGGTATCTCACGACCAATATAAGTTACGATGACCGAAGATTTCTGTAACAACTCTTCGTAAAACGAATAGAGTTCATTGTTCGAAACAGTTTCCAAACAATCAAGTGTGCCGTTGGAAGAAAATCGATAATTGGAATTTTCAAACATTATTTCCTTACATCGCATCATCGAAAAAACGCGTTTATCGTTAATAATGCCTCGAATTATATCAGCATGGTTTGATTTTTCCTGTGAGAAAAAGTCAGAACGAAACACGCCGTTTTCTCTTAAAGGATGAAATAAAACGTTTGACATCAGGTCCATAACGGGCTCAAAAATTTGCTCTCCATCCAAAGCAAACGCGTCATCCATACAGTAGCACTGCAACGAGAAAGACAGCATCTCGCCAAATTTATCGGCAGAAACAGTAATATTGGCACCGTAAAGTTCCTCAAGACGAGCCACAATCTTATCCATCTCACCATATTTTTCACAGCCACGTTTGAGAACCTGAGACAAAAGTGACGCATACGTTGCATTTTTTTCATTCAAAGGAATCAAAAAGTTCATGGTATATGAATTAAATTTAAAATTGTCGGTAAATGCTGTTTGATATACGAATCGTGACATAACTAACTACCACCTTTTAATAAACCAACTAAGGAGTACATTGACGATTTGGTAAATCCAAATATGACGTAATACTTTTGAAATATTATACCATATAGGATACCGAATTTAAAGTATTTTTAATAATTTTATAATATTATATATGTTCTAAATTATGTTATACAAATGAAAACCGCTCTTGATTTCAAGAGCGGTTTTGGTTATGAAAAAATTTTAGAAGTTGTTTTTACTTCATCACCAGCAAGCGAATCATATAATTCACTAAATTTCTCAGACAGATCACCTTTGTTAATTTTATATGCCAATCCATCATAAATTGCAACGTCTTCACTGAAGACAAGCTTATGCGATTTTTTACCTTGGTAGACAACCAAATAATCAACCGAAGAGAATTTGACGGGCTCTATAGCCAAAAATTGAAAATCATCAATTTTATCGCAGAACTCCCCAATCTTCTCGGGATCATCAATATTTTTTTCAAAATACGTATAATTGCCATCTTGGTCTATGTTCGTTCTCTGAATCACAATGCCGTCAACTGCTTCCGGCAAAGGTGTTATGTCCGAAAATTCCGTTTTGGAACATCCACTCAAAAAACAAAGTAAAATCAAAAAAACAGGTACAATTCTTTTCATAGCAACCTCTATAAATCCGTAATCTCTTTTGAAAATACAGCGCCTGTCATTGCATCGACACTGCACGAATATTGTAAATCATTAACAAAAGATATGAACGTCACCTTATATTGGCAAATTTCATTCTGTATCACAGAAGACACGCGAACATAATTATAAATAAAATCCTGTTCGCCAAAAAAGGTATTCTGCGCTATGGTCAGTGCCTCATCGCTGTCTTTTTTCCAATTTTCAATCCCAAGAGGTGCACCATCTACAATATATTCGTAGGGCGTTGTCCCCATTTTTGAAAAATCAGCGTCTTCAACAGCTTCTATTTTGCCTGTTCTCGTGTCCACGGTAACAATTGTAATGTCACTATATTTAAGGTTTTGCGGTAATTTATTAGTATATATCAGCTTTGCTTTACCAATATCTTCAGTATCCATAGTCATTTCGATACCGTATAAATCAAAGCTTTCTTTTTTGCTTTCCAATTCTGTTTGAATAACCTTCGCCATTTTCTTAGCTGAAGTATTATCTTTGCCAACAGAATTGGTTGAAATAGAAAAATTACGACAAGCAGAAAGCGAAAACAGCATGGCTATGCAAAGCAAAATAAGCAAAATTGTTTTTTTCATAATTACGCCTCTTATAAAGATTTTAAATATTCTATCTCTTTGTCCGACAATTTTCTATATTGACCGGCGCGTAAAGTTCCGATAGATAACGTTCCAATTTTTTCTCTTTTCAGTCGCAGAACTTGAAGACCAACAGACTCACACATTCTTCTGATTTGTCTGTTTTTGCCCTCATAAATGGTGATACCAAGCACAGTTCTGTCTTCTTTTTCCTTGATAATTTCTACATCGGCTTTTCCCGTCTTATATCCATCATCCAAAGTTACTCCGTTTGAAAGAGCAACAAGTTGTTCCCTGCCGACTTTGCCGGTAACCACAGTTCTGTAACTTTTACCAACATGATGTCTTGGATGCATAAGTCTATTGGCAAGTTCACCATCATTGGTCAAAAGCAACAGTCCTTCGCTATCTTTATCCAATCTTCCAATGGGATACACCCTTTGAGAAAAAGAAGAAAGAATGTCAACCACAGACTTTCTGCCCATTTCATCTGACATGGTTGTTACATAACCTCTTGGCTTATACATCATTAAATAAACGTTGTTTTTTCGTTGTTGGCGTATCAACTCGCCATCAACCACAACTTTATCTCCAACTCCAACTTTTTGTCCTAAATGTGCCGTTTGGCCGTTAACAAGGACACGACCGTCTTCGATCATTTTTTCAGCAGCACGTCTGGAGCAAATACCTGCTTCCGCAATATATTTTTGTAATCTAATTGCCTCTTCCATTTTAATATCCTTTACGTTAATTTCTTTTATTTTATATCAAAACCTAAACATATGCAATATATATTGAAATAATTTAGAAAAAAATGGTGTTTTTCGATAGAAAAGTCGTGTATCCCTGTCCAGCAGAAGATCACCTTGCGCGATTACCTTTTCATTTTGCAAAATTTCAACAGTCCCTACCGACTCACCTGCTTTTTTATTTGCATAAATAAACTTAGGAATATGTATTTTAATTTTTCTATCTATATCATCATCTATAATCACACCGTAAATTTCGGTACAGTAATAACCAACATTGTGTCCCCCTGCAACCTTCAAAGCAGAATATATTTCTTTTTCTTTGAGCAAACATACGCGTTTACATCTTGAAAAGTTTTCGGCGTATGTTTTTTTATGAAAATTCCAATCATCCGCATAATTCAGCGTAACACAAATAAGCACTACACCATCTCGCTCAACAGCACTGACAAGACACCTTCCGCAAACCTTTGTATAACCTGTTTTAACGCCGATGCAGCCATCAAGTTCCCGCAACAATCTATTATGGTTCACAAGTGTTACATTGCCGACCTGATAACTTTTAGTTTTTACAATTTTTGCAAATATTTCATTTTTTAGAGCATATGCCGTTAGTTTGGCAAAATCAAAAGCCGTTGTATAGTGCCCCTCTTGATACAAGCCCGAAGGATTTAAAAAATGTGTATCTTTGAGTTCAAGTCTTGCCGCTGTTTCGTTCATCATTTTTACAAAGCCATCAAGGCTTGCGCCCGTGTGTAACGCCAGTGCAACTGCAGCATCGTTTCCTGAAACAAGCATCAAGCCATAAAGCAATTGCTCAACGGTTAAAATTTGCCCATTTTTAAGATACATCGATGACCCTTCAATGCCAACACTACGAGGGTCTATTTTCACTTGTTGTTGCAAGTTTTCTGTGTTTTCAATTACAACGAGAGCCGTCATCACCTTAGTCAAACTAGCCATTGGGAGCTTGGCATCAGCGTTGTTTGAAACAAGAATTTTCTGTGTAGAGGCTTCCATCAATACCATACCGCTTTGCGCACTTGCAAAACAAGGAATATGAAATATCATAAGAAATGCCAATACAATTGAAATAATTTTTTTCAAAAAATCACCCACCAATATATCTTATTGGTGGGTGATGAATGTTATTCACTGTCCTTTGAAAAGAGAGATGCAATCTTATCAACAAATTCAGGCAGATAAGATGCGATTTTATCAAATGAATCTGGATTTTCGTTTAAATAAAGCGTTCTGACTTCAGTTCCGTGAATTACCAAAAAGGCAACCGGTGTCACCTTAACACCGCCACCGGCTCCGCCGCCGAAATTATCACTGTTTGCTGACTTTCCGAAGGAGGTTCCGCCGGCAGCAAAACCAAAAGAAACCTTAGACACAGGTAATAACGTAATATCATCGTTTATATGAATGGCATCACCGATTATGGTATCAACGTCCACCATACCTTTTATGCCTTCAAGAGTATTGCCGAGAATAGAATCAATAGAATTTGCCATATCCGTTGTCCTCCTGTTTTTTCTACAGAAATTATATCATAATTTAACTTAGAAATCAACCTAGATATATTATCCATTATTTTTAGGTTATTTTGCTAATTTATTCCTGTTTGTGAATCAAATATTTCATCAGAAAACTTTTCTTGTGTATCGTTCTCTTCTTCCGGTGTTTTCATTTTAGGAAGATTTGGCAAATCGGAAAGTTCGGATATACCAAATATTCTCAAAAATTCCATTGTGGTTCCGTAAAGAATCGGTCTTCCGGGAGCATCCAGTCGTCCCTTTTCTTCAAGCAATCCCTTTTCTACCAAAGCGTTAATTCCGTAGAAACAATCAACTCCGCGGATTTGTTCAACATATGATTTGGTAACGGGTTGATTGTAAGCAACAATAGAAAGTATTTCTAATGCGGAATTAGAAAGCGGCGTGTTTCTGCGTTTATCCAGTGCTCTGCGCACAAATTCAGTGTATGTATTGCTACTGCACATCTGATAGGAATCAACCAGTCGGACAATTTTAATGCCGCGATTTTTTTCCTCATACTCTGCCATCAATTCGGAAATCAAATAGTGAACTTCCGAAACATCAATCTCAAGGCAATCAGCAATATGTTTTGCAGAGATCGGTGAACCGTTGGCAAAAAGAATTGCTTCAACCGCGTATTTTTGATTAAACATTTCCATCGCTATTTTCCTCCTTGTTTTGATCGTATGAAATGATAATATCCCGGTCATTTTGGTCGATGCTGACATAGTCGGTTTTTGATAATTCTAACACCGCCAAAAACGTTGCAACAATATCTGATCGACTTTTAACGTTTTTAAACAAATCAAAAAAACGTACCTTGGTAAACCGTTTTAAGTTACGCAATACCGAAATAATTTTAACCGAAACAGACGAGATTTTTTTGGCAACAATGTTTTGAAAACTTTTGGTTGACGGCGGCATACGACGTTCAAGTTTTTCCTGCACTTCGTGATAAGCCTTAATCAACATCGAAAGCTCGTATGTACGCCTCTCTTTTTTATCAAATTCAACCATTTCAGCAGGACGCGTGAAACAGCCGACACCTTGCGTCGAAAGTTGCTTCATAGACGGCAAAATGGTTTGATATCTTTGATACTCAGCCAAAGCAAGTGCAAGCGGCATTCTTGGGTCTTCTTCAAGTTCTTCCTTTGGTAACAGCATTTTGGATTTAATGTAAATCAGATGAGAAGCCATTTCAATAAATTCACTTGCGACCTCAAGATTCATCTTTTTCATTTCTTCGATATGTTCCATGTATTGATCCAAAATTGCCGTAATCGGAATATCATAGATAGAAACTTTGTTTTTTGATATTAAATTAAGCAGAAGATCAAGCGGTCCGCTAAATACTTCCAAATCAAAAGTTAATGTTTCCAAAACAATTTCTCCTAAAAAATTGATAAAATTGGTGTTGCTATGGCGCGCCAAAAAGAAAATAGCAATAAAGCAATATTGCTCTGCACATAACCGATAAAATCACCAATATATGGGGTCAAAACCAAAAGCAAAACAAATGCAATTTGCAAATATTGACCATAGCGCAACATAAACCTGTTATACTTTTCCGGCATAAAATATGCCAAGATTCTCGATCCATCCAGCGGATGAATCGGCAGCAAATTAAATACAGCCAAACCAATGTTGATGTACACAAAATATGATAAAATCATTAAACCATATTGAAATAAATAGAAAACAAATTCAGTTTCTATATTCATAAATTGCAGCGGAATAACTGCAATAACATAGAACAATGATGCAACTATTGCCAGAATCATATTTGCTGCAGGTCCTGCAATCGCAGTAAACAGCATGCCTTTGCTTGGATTTTTAAAATAATTCGGGTTAACAGGCACCGGTCTTGCCCATCCAAAACGAGCAACAACAAACATTATGAGCCCTATCGGTTCAATATGTTTGAGTGGATTCAGGCTCAATCTGCCCTCATACTTTGCGGTCGGATCACCTAAACGATATGCTATATATCCGTGCGCACATTCGTGAAACGAAATCGAAAATAAAGCAACCGGAATGATAACTATTATATCCAGTAAGGTTTCCCACGACAAAGATAAAAGAGAATTAAACATTCTTCTCCTCCCTGAAATCATCAAGCGCTTGTTCAATGCAGTCCAGTATGGTTTGCTTTCCTTGCAAGGTTTTTGCACTGAACGGAATAAAAAAAGTATCATTTTCCGAACAATATTGTTCATAATTATTAATTTGCTGTTTCTGTTCGGTTTTGTTTAATTTATCTACTTTGGTGCCAACAATGATGTATGGAATCTCACGCTCGGAAAGCATGTCTGCCATTTGAAAATCAAGCGCTGTCGGCTTATGACGAATATCCATAAGTAAGATAACCAACGCCTTATTCTCGTTGGAACGAAAATAGTTGCTGATATATTCTCCCCATGCACGAAGTTGGCTATCCGACACTTTTGCATAACCATATCCCGGCAAATCAACAAAGTAACAGGCATTATCAATTTTAAAATAATTGATTTGCGCTGTTTTACCGGGCTTTGACGAAGTACGAGCCAACGCCTTTCTACCTAACAAACAATTTAAAATTGAACTTTTGCCTACATTCGATTTACCGCATAAAACAATTTCAGGTAAATCATTTAAAAATTGTTTTTTTGCAACTGCAGAAAGAACAAATTCTGCATTTTGATAATTCATATCTTTCTCCTTATTGCCCAATTCGTACAGATTTTGCAGGTTGGTCAGGAATCGTAGTGAAATCCTGTTTTTTCTCCATGTGGATCATCGGCGGATAAAGTAACGCTTTTTCTAAAACCTCTTCCATACTGGAAAGCGGTATAAAATGAACGTTTTTCAAAATACTTGCATCCAAATCAAATGTATCATTTAAATTATCTTTTGGTATGATCACATTTTTAATTCCATGTTTAATGGCAGCAGTTGACTTTTCTTTAAGACCACCTATGGGTAAAACTCTGCCATTTAGTGTAACTTCTCCGGTCATTGCAATTTTATTAGAAACCGGGATTCCGCTTAAAGCAGAGAAAATTGCCGTTGCCACCGTAATACCGGCAGATGGTCCATCCTTGGGCACTGCACCTTCAGGGAAATGAATATGAATGTCTTTTGTTTTATAAAAATCAGTTTCAAGACCGTACTTATCCGCAATGGAGCGTATAAAAGAAATTGCAATTTTAGCTGATTCTTTCATTACGTCGCCCAGTGAACCGGTTAATTCTAATTTACCGTTACCATCTAATATGCTTACCTCAACATTCAGCATTTCCCCACCAACGCTTGTCCATGCAAGACCATTGGCAATACCCGCAATTGAGCCATCATAAAGTTCATCGTCTTTAAAAATCTTTGGTCCAAGGTATTTTTCAAGTGAGGTCGGTGAAACGCGAACAGACGCAACATCTCCCAAAACCAGACGTTTGGCGGCCTTACGCATCAGTTTGGCATACAGTCGCTCAAGCGTTCTCACGCCGGCTTCACGTGTATATCCTGAAATAATTTCAACAATAGCCTCATCACTGATTTTGAAATTCGAAGCAGTCAATCCGTGTTTAATACGTTGTTTCGGAATCAGATGTTTCTTTGAAATTTCGATTTTTTCAAATTCAAGATAACTTGGAATTTCAATCACGTCCATGCGATCCAGCAAAGGTCTCGGAATCGTATCAAGTGAATTGGCAGTGGTAATAAAGAACACCTCAGACATATCAAACGGCACATCAAGAAAATGATCTGCGTAATTGCAGTTTTGTTCAGGATCCAGGACTTCCAACAATGCCGCTGCAGGATCACCTTTAAAATCTGAGCCAAGCTTATCAATTTCATCCAATAAGATCACCGGATTTTGAGAACCTGCATTTTGGATAGCCGAGGCAATTCTGCCGGGCATAGCGCCTATATAAGTTTTTCTGTGTCCTCGAATTTCAGCCTCATCATGCACACCGCCTAACGAAACACGCGCAAAATTGCGCCCCATAGCTTCAGCGATGGATTTCGCAATAGAAGTTTTGCCAACACCGGGAGGTCCAACAAGGCATAAAATTTGACCCTTAAGATCACTCAATTGACGAACAGCCAACATTTCAAGGACGCGTTCTTTGACCTTTGTCAATCCATAATGATCACGATTAAGCACTTCTTCCGCTTTGCTTAAAGAAAGATTGTCCTCGGTTTTAACACCAAACGGCATATCCAGTACAATATCTAAATAACTGCGAATTACTGCGCCCTCGTGTGACATCGGAGGCATTTTGGAAAGACGAGATACCTCTTTGAAGAGCTTTTCTTTAGATTTTGCATCCAACTCCAGCAAGTCGATTGAATCACGATATCTCTGGAGTTCCTCAAAATCCTCATCAGCTTCGCCAAGTTCACTTTGCAAAACCTTTAATTGTTCGCGCAAGTAATACTCGTGCTGATTTTGATCCATATTTTCCTTAACACGCTGTTGAAGATCAACCTCAATTTGCAACAGGTCATTTTCTTGCACCAATGTTTCAATAACATATTGCAAACGGTGATATGGCTCCAAATTTTCAAGAATTTCCTGCTTCACTGCGTAATCAAAAGCTGTATTTCCGGTAATATAATCAGCAAGTGTGCCTGCATCATCGTATTGATTTAACGGAATTAATGCATCACCTGTTACCTGATGATTTAAGTCAACATACTGAGAAAAGAGTTCCTTGGCAAGTCTGGCACTTGCAATTTGCGCAGTCGTATTGCAAATAGCAGGAATCTCATCAATTTTCAACGCATCCGCAACCAAGGTGCCGCGATTTAACGCAGCGTTGAACAGGTCAACTCTATACTTGCCTTCCACAAAAGCACAAAGCGTTTCAGAAGAAACACGAACAACTTGCTTAATTTCGGCAACAACACCGATTTTATATATCCCTTCGGGGCCGGGATGATCTTGCGCAATATCCTTTTGTGCCACCAAAATGATTTTTCGTTGATGCTTCATTGCATATTGAATGGCATTAATAGACTCTTCTCTACCGATATCAAAACTTGCATTCAGGCCCGGGAAAATCACAAGTCCGCGAAGCGCAAGCAATGGCAGATGTTCCATTTGTTTTTCATTTATATCAATTTTATTATTTGTCACTTAATTTTGCTCCTTAATATAATTAAATATATTATACTAAAAATTAATAATTAAAGCAATAGGTTTATAAGTCTTTTGAAAATTTTAAAACAAAAAGCAAGCGTATTACGCTTGCTTTTTGTCACTATTGTTGTATATGATCATAGGATTTTTGGTTTTTTCTACCGCTTCACGCGTTACAATAACTTTTTCAACGTTATCAAGTGACGGCACCTCAAACATCACATTAACCATCACATCTTCAATGATTGAGCGAAGACCTCTCGCTCCCGTTTTCTTTTCAATGGTCATTTCAGCAATTTTTTCCAATGCTTTCGGCTCAAATTCCAATTGAATGTTATCATAACCAAATAGCTTTGTATATTGTTTGATCAAAGCATTCTTTGGCTCACAAAGGATTCTGAGCATTTCATCTTTACCCAGCGGATCCAAAGTGACCAAAACAGGTAGTCTACCGACAATTTCGGGAATTAATCCATATTTAGATACGTCATGATTTTCGATTTTAGAATAAAGTTGAGCAGAATCTTTATCTAAATTTTCTTTCAACTTGTTACCAAAGCCGATACTGCCGCCGCCGATTCGTTTTTCAACCACCTTGTTGATGCCATCAAAAGAGCCACCGCAGATAAACAAGATATTTTTGGTGTCAATTTGAATGAACTCTTGATTTGGATGTTTGCGGCCGCCTTGAGGAGGAACATTAGCCACGGTTCCCTCTAAAATTTTCAGTAACGCTTGTTGAACACCTTCTCCGCTAACATCTCTTGTGATAGACGGGTTTTCGCTCTTGCGCGCAATTTTATCAATCTCATCAATATAAATGATGCCTTTTTCGGCACGTTTAACATCAAAATCGGCAGACTGTATCAATCTAAGTAAAATATTTTCCACATCTTCACCGACATAGCCGGCTTCTGTCAAAGTGGTTGCATCCGCAATAGCAAACGGTACATCTAAAATCTTGGCAAGCGTAGATGCCAAGTAAGTTTTACCGCTACCTGTGGGGCCGATTAAGAGTATGTTGCTTTTTTGAATCTCAACATCATCATCGCAATCATCAAGATTCAAAATTCTTTTATAATGGTTATAAACCGCAACGCTTAAAGCAATTTTAGCGCGTTCTTGTCCAATAACATACTCATCTAAAACCGTTTTGATTTCCTTTGGTTTTAGAAGAATGAGATCTTGGTCGATGGGATTGTCCAACTTATCCTGCAAGAGAGCTTGAGAGAGCATATGATTGCAAGCATCAATGCAATTGTTGCATATAAAGGCGTTATGCCCCGCAAAAACCTTCTCACACTTATCGATTGGTGTCCCACAAAAACTGCAAAATTCCATTTGTTTGTTATCTGCCATTCCGATTTCTCCTTTCGGAATAAAAGCCGACGCCTTACGCGTCGGCTTTATACTAATTTCTTTTATCGATTACTTTATCAATCAAGCCATATTCGGCTGCACTTTGAGCACTCATAAAATTGTCACGCTCAGTATCACGTTCAATAACTTCAAGAGGCTGGCCTGTTGCCTCGGAGAGCATATGATTAAGATCATCGCGAATCTTAATGATATGTTCCGCGTGGATTTTGATATCAGAAGCCTGACCTTGTGCTCCACCTAAAGGTTGATGGATCATAATCTCACTGTGAGGAAGAGCAAAACGTTTGCCCTTAGTTCCTGCCGCCAACAAGAATGCTCCCATACTTGCAGCCATGCCGATACAGATAGTAGAAACATCACAACGAATGTATTTCATAGTATCATAGATTGCAAGACCGGCACTGACAGATCCGCCGGGAGAATTAATATAAAATTGAATATCTTTATCCGGATCCTGTGCTTCCAAATATAATAATTGAGCTACAATTAAACTGGCGGAAGCATCAGTTACTTGCTCTGACAACATAATAATTCTGTCGTTAAGCAATCTGGAAAAAATATCATAAGATCTTTCTCCGCGATTGGTCTGTTCAACAACCATTGGAACTAAACTCATTTGCGTCACCTCGGTAATATTGTTAGAAAATCACTTATTTATCCGCAGTGGTTTTTTTGGTAGTGGTTTTCTTGGCTGCAGGTTTTTTAGCTGCAGTAGTTGCTTTGCTTGTTGTGGTTTTTGCGGTTGACTTTTTAGCCGTAGAGGTAGTTGTTTTCTTAGTTGTACCCTCTTTTTTGGCTGTTGTGGTCTTCTTAGCCGCAGTCTTTTTTGCAGCTTCTACTTTTTTATCGGTAATTTCAGCATTTGCTTTAATTACGTCGAGAGCTTTGCCTACTGCAGTATCCATCTTCAATTCATCAGCAGGAATGTAGGGTTTGATTTGGTCAACTTCCATTTGATACAGATCAGCAAGCTTCTTGTATTCTGCATCAAGTTCATCGTCAGTAACTTCAATGTTTTCAGCCTTAACGATTGCTTCCAGTGCCAAACGAACTTTAACCTGCTTTTCGGCTTCAGGAGCAAATCCTGCACGGAATGCATCCATGGTCATGCCGGTGTATTTAAGATACATATCCAGCTTCATGCCCTGCATTTGCAATCTGCCGTCAAAGTCGCGAACAATATTGTCGATTTGCTTTTGAATCATTGCTTCCGGAATTTCAACCTCGGTTTTTTCAACCAAAGCATCCAAAAGTGCATTTTCAAGTTCGGATTGAGCAGTCTTTTCTTTGCTTTCTTTGATTTTCTTTCTGATATCTTTCTTGAAATCTGCCAAAGTATCAAATTCGCTGATATCCTTAACAAACTCATCATCGATTTCAGGAAGTTGCTTTTCTCTTACGTCTTTGATAGCAACCTTAAATACAACTGCCTTACCCTTTAACTCTTCAGCATGATATTCCTCCGGGAAAGTGACATTAACATCTACTTTCTCGTCCTTGTTCTTGCCGATCAGTTGATCTTCAAAACCGGGAATAAATGTACCAGAGCCAATTTCGAGTTCATAATCTTCGCCCTTGCCACCGTCAAAAGCTTTATCATCCAAAAAGCCTTCATAATCGATGACGGCAACGTCGCCGCTTTGAATAGCTCTTTCAACAGAAACAACGCGTTCAGCTTTCTTTTGTTCAGCCTTCAAACGAGCATCCACTTCACTGCTGCTTACAGTATAGACATTTTTTTCTGCTTTTATGCCCTTATATTCTTTAACAGTTGCTTCGGGTTTAACAATGACGATAGCGGTGAAAACAAAACCGGTCTTGTCAACGCTCTCAACATTAATGTCTTTCAAGTCGATTACATCCAGTTCCTTTTCAACAATTGCTTGTTCCAAAGCTTCAGGATACAGAGCCTTAATAGCATCATCGAAAAAGACACCTTCGCCATATAAAGCTTCGATTTGCTTACGAGTGGCTTTGCCGGGACGGAATCCGGGCACGCGAATTTGCTTGGCGCTTTTACGATAAGCAGCCTCGGTCGCTTTTTCGAAAGCTTCACCCTTAACTTCAACAGTTAAAGAAACTTCACTTTTCTCTAATTTTTTTACATCTGTTACTTTCATTGTGTAACCTCCTAAAATATGGTACTTTCTAACTTAATTATTTTAATATATTATATGGGCAAAAGTCAAGAGAATCTGCAGAAACAAGTGAAAAGTTTATGCCAAAATGCTCTCCAACCACAGCATTTTGGATTGAACTGCCATGCAAATGGCCATAAAAGCACTTATTAACGTCAAATTCCTTCATAAGTTCTATCATCGGCATACAAACCGAATCATTATAAATTGGCGGAAAATGAAGAAAAACCAACTTTTCCACATCCTTGGGCGCACTTTCTAAAGAAAGTCGCAATCTGGAAACTTCACGAGCAATCATTTTCTCATGATTCTCCCCCTCCATTGCCCAGCCCCTGCTTCCGCAAATGGCAACATTGTCACAAATAAAGTGGTTATTTTGCAAAAATGAAACATCATGAATTTCATTAGAAGACAGAAATAAATTCATTTTGCTTACTGTTTCCCACCAATAATCGTGATTACCTTTCAGTATGATTTTATGTCCGGGGAGAGTTTTTAAATACTGAAAATCAGGTAACATCTCCTGCAAATTAATTGCCCAAGAAATATCACCAGCAATGACCACGGTGTCATCTTGTGATATGTTTTTAGTCCAAGCATCTTCAATTTTCAAAGCATGATCTTGCCATCTGTCCCCAAAAATGTCCATGGGTTTATTCACGCCAAAAGACAAATGCAGATCACCGATGGTCCACAAAGCCACTTTAACACCTCTAAATTTTCAAGAATTCTTTTATAACAGCACTCATTTTATCAGAGTCGCATACTCCGCCAAAACGATCTGCCTTTTCTTTCAAACCGTTCAAAGAAGACGGGATCGGCAATGACGATTTTTCGGTAATTGTTTCAAAAAGCTTCCACTCATCCGAAATATCAGCGTTGTGGTCGATAGCTTTGCATACACTTGCAGGAAATTTATACGGACTTGCAGTTGACAAAATTACAGATTTATGACTGCATTTTTGCTTCTCGTAAACATTCAAAGCAACCGCAGTATGAGGATCAACCACATAACCGTATTCATCATAATACTTTTTGATTGTAATAAGGGTCTCCTCTTCATCTGTATATCCGGCGCCAAACTGTTCGTTCAGCGCATTAAAAATAGTATCATTTACACGATATGCACCGGTCTCAGATAACGATTTCATATAACCGGCAATCAGATGATCATCATTGCCCGAAAGAGAAAAGAGCAGTCTCTCCAAATTACTGGAAACCAAAATATCCATTGAAGGAGACATTGTCGTATGGAACGTACGATTTACATCATATACACCGGTTTCAAAGAAATCAGTTAAAATGTTATTTCGATTTGAAGCGCAAACCAATTTATGTACAGGTAATCCCATAAGTTTCGCAATATAGCCTGCCAAAATGTCGCCAAAATTGCCGGTCGGTACCACAAAGTCAATTTCTTCGCCAGACTCGATATCTCCATTTTTGAGCATATCACAATAAGCAGAAAAATAGTAAACGACTTGAGGAACCAGTCGGCCCCAGTTGATCGAATTTGCACTGGAAAATACATAGCCGCCATTTTCAAGTTCTTTTTTGAGCGCCGCATCAGCAAAAATACGCTTAACGCCTGTCTGGCAATCATCAAAATTGCCGCGCAATGCCGTTACAAAGGTATTGTCTCCTCCTTGAGTAACCATTTGCTTTCTTTGCACCTGACTAACGCCTTCACTGGGAAAGAAAACAAGCACCTTTGTGTTTTCCACATCACAAAAGCCCTCAAGAGCTGCCTTACCGGTGTCGCCCGACGTTGCAACCAAAATAACAGCCTGACTCTTTTCATCGGTCTTTTTCATTGCTGTTGTCAAAAAATACGGCAAAATTTGAAGTGCCATATCTTTAAACGCACAAGTCGGACCATGCCACAACTCCAAAACATATGCATCGTCGTTCAATTTATGAAGCGGTGCTATATCTTCACCACCGAATTTTGCAGCAGTATAGGCATTTTCAACACAATAATTAATTTCCTCATCGGTATAATCCGTAAGAAATTTTTTGAGTATGAATTTTGCTCTGTCTTGATAGCTTTTGGCCGAAAGATTTTTAATATCTTCAATCGTTACCTGCGGAAAGCTTTCAGGCCAGAATAAACCGCCGTCACTGCTGATACCCTGTTTAATCGCACAGCAGGAATCAAACTTCACATTTTTATCTCTTGTGCTGATGTACTTCATTTTTACCTCCGAAATTCTCTTCTAAAAAACGATATATATTTTTAAAAAATAGTTTTTCTAACAAATTTTGCGAATAACCCATATTTTGCATCTCGTCATACAAATGCTCAATAGACGTTAGATTGTTTATTCCGTTTGGGAGTTGATCTACCCCGTCAAAATCACAGCCAAATACCACAGAATCTTCACCGCAGCTATCAACCATATAGTCAATATGCCTGCAAATATCATGCTTTTCAGCTAAACCATCACATAAAAACGGTGGATACAAATTCACGCCTATCAAACCACCGCTTTCTGCAATTAAGCGCATCTGCGATTTCTTCAGATTTCTGCGATGAGGCATCAAGTCGTAAGCATTGGAATGGGTAGCGCAGACAGGCCCTTTAGCAACATCTAAAATCTCATTTGCGGTTTTAAAAGATGCATGTGAAATATCAGGAATAATGGCATTCTCCTCCAAAAGCGCAAGAACGTCACGACCCAAAGCAGTCAAACCCGTATCTTTCTTTTCAGCGCATCCGCAACCAAGCAAATTTCTATGATTATAAACCATAGAAAAAAAGATAATATTATTTTGTTTTAAAAATGATACACGTTCTTTTGCCTGGTCAATGCTTTCAAAAAAATCTCCACCCTCAACCGATAGAACAGCTACTTGCCTTTGATTAAGACTGTTTGCGTTTTCAAAAACAGGCAGTTTGGCTTTACTTAAAACTTGTTTGCTATTATCTAAAAATGATTGAAAAAACGGCCATTTATTTGGCGTTTGCTCCGGAATAAAATGAGCAAAAACTTGTATGTAAGAATCAAAATTCTGAAAACATTGCGAATTTATATGCAAACTGTTGTCCGATAAATCAATTTGCCTATCATAGCAACTTAAAAGTGTATCACAATGAAGATCAGCAAAAGATAACATGTTAACCTCATTCAAATGCAGATTTAATATGATTGATTTTCACCTTTTTAATGCCTTTGGTTACCACCAACACTTCAACAACATCAAAACTAATATTTACATCTTTATCCAGTATAGATAAATAATAAAGCGCCGTTTTCTTAATTCGTTGTTGCTTTGTCGCAGTTACTGCGTATGCAGGTCGTTCCAAAGAATCGGAATCTCTTGTTTTGACTTCTACAAACACAATCGTGTCTCGCTTTTGCGCTATTAAATCGATTTCACCAAAACGACTGAAAAAATTAGTTTCCAGAATTTCGTATCCATGGCGCCTCAAATAACGCGCAGCTACCAGTTCGCCATAAACACCAAGTTGCTTTTTATCCATTGTACAAACCTATTTTATGATTTTCTTCAAAAAAGATTGGCGGTAGATTTCGCAAGGACCATGCTCAAGCAGCAACTCTTTGTGCAATTTTGTGCAATAACCTTTGTGTTTTGCAAGTTGATATTGAGGATATTCCCTATCCAGTTGCTCAATCAGTCGGTCACGAGAAACCTTTGCAAGAATAGATGCCGCCGCAATACTGGGACTTATGGAATCGCCGTGTACAACCGTTTGAAACTCCCCACTAAAACCTCTTGAAACATTACCGTCAATCAGCAAATAATCGGGCTTGGGATCCAGCTGATCAATTGCTCTGCGCATTGCAAGAAGAGCGGCATTCAAAATATTCATCTCATCAATTTCAGCAACGTCCGCAAAAGCAATGCCGTATGCAACAGACTTTTCAATAATATCATCATACAAAAGTTCGCGGATTTTGGGAGAAATCTTTTTTGAATCATTCAGCTTTTCATGATAATAGTCCGCAGGCAGAATTACCGCAGCGGCGCAAACAGGTCCGCATAGGCAACCACGACCTGCTTCGTCGGTACCGCAAATAAACTGATATCCTTGTTTTCTAAGTTCATTTTCAAGTTTGAATTCTAACATTTACGGCTCCTCAAATGAAACTTTTCCAAGCTTACCTGCGCGAAACTCATCTAAAATAACCGCAGCAGCTCTTTCATAGTCAAATTCTCCACCCGAAATCAAAAAGCCACGCTTGCGACAAATCAGTTCATATATTTCAAGCGGCTCCATATCCGAAAGTTCGCAGCCAAGTTTATATCGTTCAACCAATGCCGTAGGATAAGCTTCCCTCATAAAACGAATAAACTCCAAAGCAAGTTCGGTTTTATCTAAAATATCATCGTTAATTGCACCCGTAAACGCCAAAAACATTCCTGTTTTTTGATTTTCAAATTTAGGCCATAACATTCCCGGTGTATCCAACAAATCAATTCTGTCCGCCAAAGTCACCCATTGTTTTGCCCGTGTTACGCCGGGACGATCTTGTGCGGCTGCTACTTTTCTACCTGCCAATAAGTTGATTAGCGTGGATTTACCAACATTTGGAATTCCTGTAATCATCAAACGCAAGGTCTTGTTCATGCCTTTCTCTTCATAACGTTTGATTTTTTCCTCTAAAAGAGTGCGAATCGCAGGAATAACAGCCTTGACCGTCTTAGGATCAGAACAAGTGAGTGCTAATGCCATATGACCTTGCGCTTTAAAATACTCAACCCATTTCTTTGTAACTTCAGGACAAGCAAGGTCTGATTTATTGAGCAAAAAAAGGCGTTTTTTATGCTTAAATAAATCCTCAAAATCAGGATTTACACTGCTTTTAACCACCCTGGCATCCAAAAGGTGTACCACCGCATCCATAACAGGCAATTCCTTTTCCATCATGCGACGGGTTTTGGTCATATGACCCGGATACCACTGAATATGCAAATTATTTTCCATCATCAACAACTCCGGTATTGGGGAAAAGTCTGAAAATCACCTTTCCCAGTACTTTTTTGGTTTCGGCAGGTCCAATTTCAGAAGAGCGACTGTCTAAAGATACACTGCGGTTATCTCCCAAGACAAACAGTTCGCCCTCGCTTACTGTATATGGAAAGATAATATCTCGCGTTGCAGTCAGTGTACCGGGGTCCAAATAAGACTCTTCCAAGACAGTACCGTTTAAAATAACAGAGCCGGTTTGGGATATATCAACAACATCACCCGCTGTACCGATCACTCGTTTTACCAGCACTTCTCCATCATTATAGTCACCGGAAAAAACAATAATATCTCCGGTATCAGGTTTAAAAAATAAATTACTGACAAGAATGCGGTCACCATCTTGCAAAGTATTCAGCATAGATGGTCCTTTAACAACAAAAATGCGAAACAACAAGGTGAAAATCAATATCACCAAAACAATTGCAATCGCAAATGATTCCAAAAGTTCATAAAATTCATGCCAATATTTTTTGCCGGTGCTTTCTTTCTTTATTTCTTCCATGTTATTTCCACCTTAATTATGTTCACGTACGATTTTTCTTAGTGTATCTCTGCTTTGCTGAATCTGAGCATAACGCGTATCACCCTCTGTTATGCCATCAGTAACACGAATACCAAAATAAAGGTCTTGCTCTTTTTCAAACTCGGTGATACTGTCAAAAAACTCATCTTCTGTGGCATTATATCGATCGGTTTCAACATAAGGTGATGCCACGTTGATTTCGTCCAAAATCTTCACCTGCGCTTCTTTCAAAGCTTTATAATTTGCGTCATCAAACACATAAAAAAGTGCGGGTCCGGCAGAAATTTGCCCCACCATTCTGGTAAGTGCCGACTCTTGTGCCAAATCATTTCTGTCCAAAACATCGGAAAATGATATCTCTATAATTTGAACGCGCTTTTCACCGTCACTATCAATATCATCAACGTAATTCTCAAGTTTTAAAGCCAGTTGTTCTGTTGCCTGTTTAGAGTAAGCGCCATTGACCATATATAGAACATACATATCAATGCTTTTTTTGTTCACACAACTGTGAATAGACACAACGGCCATACAAATTAGCAAAACTGCTACCAAAACATGCCATTTATGATAAAACCAAAAATTTTCTAATTTCATTTTAAAAGTTTGCGGTTGCTGTGAGGTGTATTTTTCCATAATACCTCCCCTTTCTTTATCGTAATATTATAACAGAAATTTATTTGCATTTCAAGCCTTTCAAGAATTTATATGCATTCAAATTAGAAGCATATGATGTTATAATCGTATAAACAATCGTCATAACTTACGAAGATTGCGTAAGATTGAAATTTTGAATAATTTATGGTATGATGTAATCAATTCAATAAATAACAATTAGAGGTATTAAGATGATAGATATTACTGCGTGGATGAAAAAATTCTTACATGCATTAAATGAGACTTTTACAAACCGTGTGTGGTTTGTTGGTTTGCAAGGGAGCCATGGTCGTGGTGAAGCAACTAAAACAAGTGACATTGATATTGTTGTAATTCTGGATGAATTGACTTCCTTGGACATTCAAACATATAATACAATGTTGGATACCCTTACTCACAGAGAATTGATTTGCGGTTTCATCTCGGGCAAAAACGAAATTATGAATTGGGAGCCATCCGACCTTTTTCAGTTTTGTTATGATACAACACCAATTAAGGGCAGCCTTGACGAAGTATTAACTCTTATTGATGAGCATGCCGTGAACAGAGCGATTAAAATCGGTGCCTGCAATATATTCCACGGATGTGTTCACAATATGCTCCACGAAAAGAGTAAAAATATTTTACGAGAACTGTATAAATCCGCTTCTTTCGTTGTTCAAGCAATTGTTTTCATGCAAACCGGAAACTACATCAGGCATCAAAAAGAATTACTTCAAGTTGTATCTTCCGATGAACGAGTCATTGTCGAAACCTTTTTGAATTTAAAAAATGGTGAGGCACTTGATTTTAATTTAATGTCCGAAACTTTATTTGCTTGGTCAAAGAAATGGATTGCTGAAAATATCTAAGACAATTCCAATTTGTCGATCTGTTTTAATATAACCTATACAAAAACACCCTATGACCGAGAAGTCATACGGTGTTAATTTTATTAATCCAGGGGTTTCATCGTGGGGAAAAGAATTACCTCACGGATAGTATCAGTGCCGGTCAACAGCATAACTGTTCTATCCACACCGATACCCATACCGCCTGTGGGCGGCATGCCGTATTGCAAGGCATTCAAAAAGTCTTCATCAAGCATCTCTGCTTCGTCATCTCCGCGTTCACGAAGTTCAAGTTGCTTTTCAAATCTCTCACGCTGAACAATGGGATCGTTCAGCTCAGAATAAGCATTTGCAAGCTCACTGTGACAAACAAAGAGTTCAAATCTTTCTGTCAGTCTCGGGTCTTCGGGACTGGCTTTGGTCAACGGAGAAACTTCAACGGGATACATAGTAATAAAGGTGGGTTGAATCAATTTTTCTTCAACACGCTGATCAAAACAAGCATACAGAGCATTGCCCCAAGTTTTATCAGCGGTTTCAGCCAATTCAACGCCTATTGCCTCAGCAGCTGCAACAGCCTCAGCATCGTCGGTAATGGCACCGAAATCAACACCGGCATATTCCTTAACAGCATCAACCATAGAAAGTCTGCGCCAACCGGGAGTAAGATCGATTTTCTCACCCATCCATTCCACTTCATAAGTGCCCAGAATTTCTTTTGCAGCACCCGAAATGATTCCCTCGGCAATATCCATCATATCATGAAAATCAGCATATGCCTGATACAACTCAATCGAGGTGAACTCAGGGTTATGTTTGGGGTCCATACCTTCATTACGGAAAATTCTACCGATTTCGTATACTCTGTCCATACCGCCAACAATCAATCTCTTTAGCGGCAATTCAGTTGCAATGCGCATATACATATCAAGATTGAGCGTGTTGTGATGTGTAACAAAGGGACGAGCGGTTGCACCACCTGCAATTGTGTTAAGCACAGGGGTTTCAACCTCAATATAATTCATATCATCCAGATATTTACGCATATATTTGATGAACTGAGAACGAACAATGAAATTGCGCTTCACTTCCGGATTGACAATCAAATCAACGTAACGCTGACGATAACGAGTATCTAAATCCTTCAAACCGTGGAATTTTTCAGGCAACGGCAAAAGTGATTTAGAAAGAAGCTCAATGTGTTCACAATGTACAGAGATCTCTCCGGTCTTGGTTTTAAACACAAAACCCTTAATACCGATAATATCGCCGATGTCCCACTTTTTAAACGATGCATAAACATCTTCGCCAACATCATCGCGACGTACATACAGTTGAATATCACCTTCTCTGTCACGAAGGCCCACAAAACTTGCTTTGCCCATAATACGACGAGACATAATTCTACCGGCAAGTGAAACAGTTTTGCTTTCAAACTCCTCAAAATTCTCTTTAATGTTTAAAGAATATGCATCAACATCATATTTTGTTTTAACAAAGGGGTCTGCGCCGTTTTCCTGAAGCGCAACCAATTTATCTCTGCGGATTTGCAGAATTTCACTAAGAGAAAGTTCTTCTTGTTGATTTTGATAATCCATAATGTATCTCCTTTAATAAACAAAATCCACGCATAACGTGGATTTTGTTTGAATTGTTATGCTATCTTAACAATTTTATATTCAATCGTTCCGATCGGAGCCTCAACGCCTACAGTGCTGCCTTCTTTCTTACCAATCAAAGCTGCGCCCAACGGACTGTCATCCGAAACTTTGTTTTCTGTGGGATCAGCTTCAATTGAACTAACGATTTCATATATTTCTTCACAATCCAGTTCAATATCCAGTACTGTTACTTTGCTGCCGAGTTTGACAGTTGCGGCTTTTTTTCCTTTGGCTTCATCTTCGATGATAATAACGTTCTTAAGAGTTACTTCCAAATCAGCAATTCTTGCTTCTACTTTTGCCTGCTCATCCTTAGCTTCATCATACTCGCTGTTTTCAGACAAGTCGCCATAAGAACGGGCAGTTTTGATTTTTTCAGCAATCTCAAGTCTTACACGGCTTTTCAGGTCAAGGAGCTCCTGCTCCAATTTTTTCTTTCCCTCTTTAGTAAGGGTAATAGACTTTGCCATGATATATTTCTCCTTTTTCAAGAGTTAATTTTTAAGAAAAGAATGCAAAGCGACCTTGTTACCCAAAGTCGCTTTGCAGAAAAAACATTATTTTGTCATGCTGGCAACTTCTTCAGCGAAGTTATCCTCTCTCTTTTGCAGACCCTCACCTTTTTTGTAGTTAATAAACTTAACAACGCTTACGTCTGCACCAACAGATTTCACATACTGTTCAACACTCATGTTAGTATCTTTAACATACTCTTGCTTCATGAGGCAGTTTTCTTTGAAATACTTGTTGATTCTTCCGCTAACCATCTTCTCAATAACAGCATCGGGTTTGGAAGCGGTTTTAGGATCGTTTTTGATTTGAGCAATCAAAATGGACTTCTCGCTTTCAATAACGGAAGCAGGAACAGAAGCCTCATCCAGATATGCAGGAGCCATTGCAACAACTTGCATACCAATGTTTTTACCCATATCAACAACTGCATCAGTTGCTTCGGGAGCATCGATCAATACGAGACATGCATCACTGCCGCCGCCATGAACGTAACTACCGCAAATGCCTTCTACTCTCTCAAAACGGCGAATGTTCATGTTTTCACCGATGGTTTGAATCATTTCAATCAGGATTTCTGCAACAGTATGCTCAGCGTCATATTTGCACTCTTTAAGAGCTTCAACATCAGCAGGATTATTATCAATAATAACCTTAGCAACACCATCAACAAAAGTCATAAATTTTTCGTTCTTAGCAACGAAGTCAGTTTCACTGTTGATCTCGAGAATAACGCTAACCTTTTTGTCGTTGTCAACACAAGTGGTAACAACACCTTCAGCAGCAATACGGCTGGACTTCTTCTCAGCAGTAGCCATACCCTTTTCTCTCAATAATTCAATTGCCTTAGCTTCATCACCGTTAGCGGCGGCCAAAGCTCTTTTACAATCCATCATACCGCAACCGGTCTTTTCACGCAGAGCGGCAACTTCTTTTGCACCAAAAGCCATAATTCTATACCTCCGAAAAATTATTCAGCGGCCTGTTCGGCAGCTTCTTCAATCTGTTCACCCTGTTTGCCTTCCAAAACAGCATTTGCCATGGTTTCAGCAATTAATTTAACGGCACGAATAGCATCATCGTTACCGGGGATGGGATAATCAATCTCATCGGGATCACAGTTGGTATCAACAATAGCTACAACAGGAATACCAAGGTTCTTGGCTTCACAAATTGCAATTCTTTCTTTCTTGGGGTCAACTACGAACATAGCAGCGGGAAGCTTGCCCATTTCCTTAATACCGCCATAGTTCTTTTCCAAGATTTCGAGTTCATGCTTCAGACCGAGAACTTCTTTCTTGGGCAGCAAATCAAATGTGCCATCCTCTTCCATCTTTTCGATCTGCTTCAGTCTCTGAATGCTCTTACGAATGGTTTTGAAGTTGGTCAACATACCACCGGGCCATCTTACGCTAACGAAATACTGACCGCAGCGCTGAGATTCTTCTTTGATGGAATCCTGAGCTTGTTTCTTAGTACCAACAAACAGGATTTCGCCACCCTCAGCAGAAACTTCTTTAACAAAGTTGTAAGCTTCCTCGATTTTCTTTACGGTTTTCTGAAGATCAATGATATGAATACCATTTCTCTCTGTGAAGATGTATTCCGACATTTTGGGGTTCCATCTTCTTGTTTGGTGTCCGAAATGAACACCGGCTTCTAAAAGTTGTTTCATTGAAATTACCGACATTGTTATGTCCTCCTTTTTAGTTTTTATACCTCCGTATACCCGGTCGGAACCGCCTAACTGCAAGCAGCAACTATGGCTCAAGGGCATACGTGTGTATTTTACGCTGTAAGATTATACCATATGATTTTTGAAATTGCAAGTCTTTTTTAAGAAAAAATCCGCAGTTTTTACTGCGGATTTTGATTAATTATCTTGTTCTGCATCAGACAAAGAATCAAGCATATGATCTACGTCATTTTGGATTGAATAAAGTTGCTCTTCAAACAGATCCATTTGATCGGCGATTTTATCAAGATTGCGGCGCAGTTCCCCTTTGATGTTTCCAACGTTTTGCTGTAACACAGTGAAATCAACACCAAGCTTTGAAAACTCAGCCTCTGTTTTGGCTCGAATCAAATGCGCCTCAGCGTTTGCTCTTGAAACAATTTCATCTGCATTTTTACGAGCTTGAATCATAAGATCAGCAAGTGCATCCTTACATTCATCATATTCCTTTGCTTTGCGCAAAACCTCGGAATCTTCCGTGCTTTCAGTTGCCTGCATCTCGATTTGGGTTGCTTGTTCAGCCAATTTTGCGTCAAACTCTGCGCGTAGCTCTGCCTCGATTTTTTCGCGCAGTTGATTTTCGATTTGACATTCATCAACCTGCTTTGCATTTTCCTGCAAAGATGCAATTTCCTTATTCAAACGATCAATTTCAACGTCTTTACGATCCAAATCATATTTAAGTTCTTGAAGCTGATCGCTCATTTGTTCGATATAAGCAACAACCTGCTCTTTTTTGTAACCTCTTAAAACTGTGCTGAAAATTTCATGTCCCGCCATTTTTCAGACTTCCTTTCCCTATTATTAAAGGAGATTTGTTTTTTATTGTACCACAAGGATTAAACTTTGTAAACTACTTAAGCAAAATGTCTGCAATTCTGCAACACGCTTGTCCATCACCATAAGGATTGGAAGCTTTACTCATTTGATCATAAAGAGACTTATCTTCAATAAGCGCTTTAAACGTAGAATAAATAGTTTCTTCGGTTGTACCAACCAACTTTAAGGTACCGGCAGCAATTCCCTCGGGTCTTTCGGTAGTATCTCTCATAACAAGAACAGGTTTACCCAAGGACGGAGCTTCCTCTTGAATACCGCCGCTATCGGTCAAAATCAAATGTGATCTTGCCATAAAGTTATGGAAATCCAACACATCAAGCGGCTCAATAATGTGAATTCTATCATCATCGCCAAGAATTTCATTAGCGGTTTGACGTACCACAGGATTCATATGAATCGGATAAATTGCTTTTAAGTCGGGGTGCTCATCCATAATACGACGAATCGCACGGAACATATGCTGCATCGGTTCGCCTAAGTTTTCACGTCGATGGGCAGTAATCAAAATCAACTTACTGTCTTTAGCCCACTCGAGCTCGGGATGGGTGTAATCTTCTTTAACTGTGGTCTGCAATGCATCGATTGCAGTATTGCCTGTTACAAAGATATCATCACCGTTCTTACCCTCTTTGAGAAGGTTTTCTTTCGAAACTTCAGTGGGTGCAAAATGATATTTTGCAACAATACCTACTGCCTGACGATTAAATTCTTCCGGATACGGAGAATAAATATTATAGGTACGTAAGCCGGCCTCAACATGTCCAACAGGAATCTGCATATAAAAACATGCAAGTGCCGTTACAAACGTAGTGGAGGTATCGCCGTGTACCAACACAACGTCAGGTTTCACTTCTTCTAAAACTGCTTTGATCTTTTCAAGAATAGAAACCGTAATATCAAAAAGAGTTTGCTTTTCTTTCATAACAGAAAGATCATAATCGGGAACCACAGAAAATGCATTCAAAACTTGTGCAAGCATTTCTCTATGCTGACCGGTTACACAAACGATAGTCTCAGCGTCTTTTCTATTTTTAAGTTCATTTACCAACGGACACATTTTGATCGCTTCAGGCCGTGTTCCAAAAACAAGCATTATCTTTTTCATATTTTTACCTCAAAATTTTAATAATAATATTATTATAACAACACTCAGGTACAAAATCAATAGAAAAATAAAGGAGCGTCAAATTGACGCTCCTTTAAAATTAAGATTTTTTCTTTTGAATCAATTTGATTGCAGTTAAGATTCCGAGAAGCAACACCAGACATCCTACAGGGATCGCATAAGCCCATGCACTTTCTGTCGGAATAAATCCGGCAACCAAATAACCAATCAAGCATACACCGGCAACCAAAAATGCATACGGAATTTGTGTTGAAACGTGATCAACGTGCTTACACTGTGCACCGGTAGAAGACATGATTGTAGTATCGGATATGGGAGAACAATGGTCACCACATACTGCACCGGCCAAGCAAGCAGCAATACAAATAATAAACAAGTTAGTCATATTGGTAGCGGTGGGATTAAATACACCGGTAACGATCGGAATTAAAATACCAAAAGTACCCCAAGATGTACCGGTAGCAAAAGACAAGCCAACTGCAACTACAAACAAAATTGCAGGCAACAAAATTTGGAGAGCCTTAGCAGATTCAACCAGTCCGGCAACATATACGTCTGCGCCCAACATACCGGTAACGTTTTTAAGTGTCCATGCAAAAGTCAAAATCAAAATTGCAGGTACCATTGCCTTAAATCCTTCCGGAATTGCGCTCATACAATTATTAAAGGTAAGAACGCGACGGCAAATCATATAAACCACGATAATTACAAGTGCAACCAATGAGCCAAGTGCCAGACCGGCAGAAGCGTCACAACCTGCAAATGCATCAATGATATTAACACCATCGAAAATTCCACCGGTATACAGCATACCAAGCACACAGAAGACAATCAAAATAACTACAGGCAGAATCAAATCAATAACTTTACCCTTTGTGTTTTCCTCGTCTTCTTCTGCTTTATATTCACTAGCGCCGGTCATAAGCAAATCACCGGTTGCTTTTGCATGATCTTCAAACTTTTTCATCGGACCAAAATCAAGATTTGTCAAGCAAATAAAGGCAACCATAGCCAAAGTAAGCAGTGCATAAAGATTAAAAGGAATGGTGCGAATAAACAAGCTGATACCATTTACATTTTCAACAGTACCGCTGATTGCTGCCGCCCAAGAAGAAATCGGTGCAATGATACAAATGGGGGCAGCGGTAGCATCGATCAAATAAGCAAGTTTTGCTCTTGAAATTTTTTGTTTGTCAGTTATGGGGCGCATAACGCTACCAACCGTTAAACAATTGAAATAGTCATCCACGAAAATCAAGCAGCCCAAAAGGAAAGTTGAAAACATACCGCCTTTTCTGCCTGCGATTTTTTTGGAAGCCCATTCACCATATGCACGGCTTCCGCCCGCACGGTTCATAAGTACAACAATAATGCCAAGCACCACTAAGAATACCAAAATGCCGGCATTATAACCATCGGCAAGACTGGCAATCAAGCCATCAGTCAATACAGAATCAATGATTCTTTCTGCTGCAAATCCTGCATCCGTAATAGCAAACAAAATACCACCCGACAGAATACCAATTGCAAGTGAAGAATAAACCTCTTTGGTTATCAACGCAAGCACGATGGCAATAACAGGCGGCAACAATGCCCAATACGTTTGATCAAAAACGCTCACAGGACCTGCTTCTTCAGCTGCTCCTTCTGCAAAAGCAGCGATTGAGAACAGCATCATCAGAATAATCACGAAAAGTGAAATTCTGGCAAATGATTTTCTCTTACTTCTCATCTTTTTTCCTCCTAAAATAAAAAATTCATGAGCACAAACAAATGCACTCATGAATATACTCATGCAATACAAATGATAGCGCTCCACTGTCGTGACAGTCTGATACATATTTTGCAACAGACCAGCAACCGATGCGCGAGCACGCACCAATCACTTCGGCAAAAATCCCTTTCATTTAGCCACTCTGCTCGCATACAGCTAAATTACTGATGATGTTTGCACCTCTATCGAACTTTGATAATACTTTAGCACACAAAAGTGCTATTGTCAACATATTTTGAAAAATCATACAGAATTCAACTTTTTTCGATATTCACTCGGGGTTTCCCCCATCAATTTCAAAAAAGAACGATTAAACGTACGAGAGGTAGAAAAACCTGAACCGGTTGCAATCTCAGTCATATTCATATCTGTTTCTCGCAACAATTTTGTTGCACGGTCAACTCGTAAATTATTAATGTAGTCATTAAACTTGATTTTAAGTTTTTTGCTAAATAAGTGTGAAATATAGTATTTATTGATATGTAACTCTTTTTCCAACATTTCAAGAGTCAATTCATCAGTAAAATGAGCAGAACAATAGTCAAGCATTTGTTTAATTGTAGAAACTTCAGAAATACGTTCCTCTGTGAATTCCAGTCCCATAAAGATTGTCGAAAGCAAACAAAGAAGAATCCCTTTTAAATTAATTGTTTCGATTTCAGAAGTTTTTTTACCATTAAATTGGTTTATTTGTAAAATCAGTTGCTCTATCATTTCATTATCAACACTTCCGGAGCACAGCAGATTGCTTTTGGGTATAAAATTCTTAAACCAATAATTGAATTCCGAACACAAGTCATCAGAAATAATCAAAACCCACGCTTTTTCATATTGAGACGTGGTATACCGATGCACCTGATTGGGAAACGAAATAAACAAATCCCCCGCCTTCATCTCATACTTCCTATCATCAATCCAAGCTGTTGACGAGCCATCAAGCAAATATACAATTTCGATGTGGGAATGCAAATGAGCTGTAGCGCCAAGCCTGTTTGTTAAAAAAGAAGTGAATTTATATACTTTGTTTTCATAAATGATGCTCATTTTAACCTCACATAGCAAAATTTGTCTTTATTTTTTTAATTTATGTATTGAATTGTACCATTATTTGTCTTAAAATACAAGTAGAAAGATTTTTAGGAGGTAAAACATATGTCCCTACCAGTAGCATTACAACTTTATAGCGTGAGAGATGATGCTATGGCTGATCTCAAAGGCACATTATCCAAAGTAAAAGCTATGGGTTATGATGGTGTTGAACTTGCCGGCATGTACAATTTCACCGCAGAAGAAATCAAAGCCGCCATTGATGAAGCACAGCTTGTTGCCATCTCCGCACATGTTCCGTTACAGGATATGCGCAATGATATGGACAAGGTGATTTCTGACTACAAAACAATCGGATGTAAATATTTAGTAGTTCCCTATCTTCCTGCCGAGGATAGAGAAACTGATGAAGTATTTATGAAAGTTGTTGAGGAAATCAAGGGTTTCTGTCAAAAAGCAACCGATGCAGGTTTCATTATGCTCTATCATAATCACGACTTTGAATTTGAAAAGATTGGTGAGCAATACCGTTTGGATTATCTCTATGAAAATATCCCTGCCACATTGTTGCAAACTCAGCTTGATTTATGCTGGGTTAAGGTTGGTGGCGAAAACCCTGCAGAATATCTGAGAAAATACGCTTCCAGAGCACCGCTTGTACATTTCAAGGATTTTGTTGGTCAAAAATCCAAAAATATGTACGAGCTAATCGGTATAAAATCAGAAGCCAACAATCAAGACGTGGAGTTCGAACTTCGTCCTGTCGGCTATGGTTGTCAAGATTGGTACAGTAATATCAAGGCTGTGGAAGAATCCATTGCAGAATGGGTCATTGTAGAGCAAGATCGTGCTACCATGGAAAAAACTCCGCTTGAATCTGCCGCAATGTCCAGAGCATATCTCAAAACTTTAAATTATTAATTTATAAAGGAGAAGAACAATGGCAAATATTTTAGATGATTTCAAAAAACGCCCCACCGACGAAACTGCTGTTGATGTCAGCAAGAGAATGAGAATCGGTATCATCGGTACCGGTTGGATTGCTGAAGCACATATGAAAGCATACCAAGCAATGCCCGACGTGGACATTATTGCAGGATGCGATCTTGTTCCCGGTAAGGCAAAAGCATTTTTTGAGAAATTTGGTATTACTGATGCAAAATGCTACAATTCCCATAAAGAAATGCTTGATGATGACTCTTTAAAGCTCGACGCTGTCAGCGTATGCACCTATAACCGCACACATGCAGAGTGTACCATTTATGCCCTGAACAAAGGCATTCACGTAATGCTTGAAAAGCCCATGTGTGTTACCACTGAAGAGGCAGTTGAAATTATGCGCGCCGAAAAAGCAAGCGGCAAAGTTCTTTCCATTGGCTTCCAGCCTCGTCTTGACGAAAACATGAAGATGATCAAGAAAATCGTTGATTCCGGTGAACTCGGTCAAGTTTATTACATTCAAACCGGTGGCGGTCGTCGTCGCGGCATCCCCACCCCCTATGGAACAACATTTATCGAAAACGAAACCGCAGGTCTCGGTGCCTTGGGTGATATCGGTTGCTATTCCTTGGATATGGTTCTCAACGCCATTGGCTATCCGAAGCCTTTGACCGTTACAGGCTACAAGAGCGACTTCTTTGGCACACGTCCCAGCTATTACCCCACACACCCCGAATATGCCGAAAAATTTACGGTTGACGATTTCGCTGCCGCATTTATTCGTTTGGAAGGCGGTATTGTACTGGACTTCCGTATTGCATGGGCAATGAATATGGATACCCCCGGTGACACCATCATCCTCGGAACCAAGGGCGGTCTCAGAATTCCCTCTACTGAATGTTGGAACGGAACAGTTGGTGGCCCCATGAAGATTTACCACGAAGTTTGCGGTGAGCAAGTAGAAACCGAAATTCCGGTTATTAAATCCGATAGTATGAGTCTATTTGAAAAGAAGATTCGTACATTCTTAGATGCTTGCAAGAACGGCACCCCCGCACCCGTACCCACCTCTCAAATCATTTACAACCAAGCAATCATTGATGGTATTGCCAAATCTGCAGAACTTGGTCATGAAATTGAAATTGAGATTCCTGAAATCTAACTAAAAAAGAGCACCGCACGGTGCTCTTTTTCTTTATGATTTTTCAGTTTTGTTTTCCTGATCTTCCCCATCACTTTTATCTGTGACAAGACCATTACAAAATCCGCCCAATTCCGTAGAGGATATATCTCCACCAATAATTTGATTTTCGTAAATCAATAAATTTGCAACAACCTCTACCTTTTTATCTTCAAAATTCAGCACCTTAAAAGTGTATTTTTGCGCCGTAACCCCGCAAAACTTAGTTAAATCATAACCTGCCGGCTTTTGTAGTTCATTATATGCTGTATATTCCTGATCAAAGGTTTCAGGAATAACAATCGGCTCGATTAATACAGCTTGTGGAGCAACAGTATAGCCCAATGTTTCCAAATAATCAACCATTTGCTGTTGGTTTGCAACGGATTGCTTGGCGCCTGAAATTTCACTTTGTTCAGGCATAATCAAAAACACCAAAGTAAGAGCAAGGCAAACTGCCGCAATGCCGCTAAGCATTCTTGCCTTATTTAGTTTAAATGAGCATATAAACATATATTTCAACCCCTCAGATATTACTTGGTAATTGATATGTTGTAAAAAATAAAAATAGAACAACGCCCCAACAGTAGTTGGGGCGTTGTTTATGTAATTACTCTTCAGCGTTTTCTTTAATTACCTTTTCAATAATATTCATAGGAGCTTCTCTGTATTCCAAGAAATCAAACTCAAACGTCGCACGGCCATGCGTCATACTGCGCAATGTCATGGCATAATCATTCATTTCACTCATCGGAACATCTGCTTCTACAATCTTACGAGCATATTCGGGAGCCGCATCCATAGAAAGAACTTGGCCACGGCGTTTATTAATATCACCGATAATATCACCCATCAAAGCATCAGAAACGTTGACAGCCAATCTTCCAATAGGCTCAAGCATAGTAGGAGAAGCCTGTTTCATACCCTCTTTAAAAGCAAGAGAGGCGGCAATTTTAAATGCCATTTCAGAAGAATCAACAGGATGATACGAGCCATCTGTCAAAGTTGCTTTGACGCCTGTAACAGGATATCCTGCCAACACACCTGCCTGAATACTCTCGCGCAATCCCTTTTCAACGGCAGGGAAATAGTTTTTGGGTACCGATCCGCCGAAAACGGTTTCGGAAAATTCAAACTCTTGATCGGTAGGCTCAAATTCAATCCATACGTGACCATATTGACCATGTCCGCCGGATTGCTTTTTGTGCTTTCCTTCAACCTTTACCTTTTTACGAATCGTCTCGCGATAAGCAACGCGGGCATCGCTTAAGGCAACTTTTACAGAAAACGGTTTTTCAGACAATCTATTGATCAAAATATCAAGTTGAGTATCACCCATACCGTAAATGACCGTCTGCTTTGTTTCTTTATTATTAACAAGCTTCAACGTCGGATCTTGCTCAATCATACGCATGATACCGGATGTCATGCGCTCTTCCTCACCTTTTGTGATCGGAGCAATTGCACGAACGTAATTGGGTGTCGGGAATTTGATTTCAGGCATATCGTAGTGTGAGCCTTTGGCGCGCAAAACATCACCTGTAGCCGCTCCCAACTTGCTCACAACACCAATGTCGCCCGCGCAAATATCTTCGACCTCAATTTGCTTTTTGCCCATAGGAATATAAATACGAGCGAACTTCTCTTTAGTATCATCCGCAACGTTGTTCAAAATATCATCTTTACTAAGCGTTCCGGAGATAACCTTAAAGAATGAAAGTTTACCAACAAAAGGATCGACGATTGTTTTGAAAATGTGAATCGCGGCCGGTCTTCCCTCATTGTAATAAAGCTGAACAGGTTTATCGGAATCCTCAACCAAGCCGGGACTTTCAGCATCATGAACAGTCGGCATATAGTTAATGAAGAAATCAACCAATTCATTTACGCCAAACATTGTTCCGGGTATACCGCATACAACCGGGAACATCAAACGTTGCGCAATAGCGGCACGCGTACCGAGCAAAATTTCTTCCTGTGTAAATTCTTCACTATTGAAGTATTTTTCAAGCAATTCATCACTTGTTTCAGCGATCAACTCTCTGAGTTTATCTTTGTAAAGCGCAACGTTATCCATCATATCAGCAGGAATATCCATTGGCTCACTTTTGCCATCAACACAACGAATTGCCTTTTCGTTCAAAATATCAACGATACCAACAGGCTTTCCTGCTTCATAAATCGGAATCCAAATAGGACAAATCTGATTTGTTCTGAACTTTTCATTCAATTGTTCAATCGTGGAAAAATAATCAGCATGTTCATCGTCCAAAAAAGAAACGTAGAAAGCTTTGGCTTTTTTCAGTCTACGAGTAAGACCAACTGCTTTTTCAGCGCCGACAGAAACACTTTGCTTCGCCGAAATAACGATCATAGCTGCATCTGCTGCAGTTGCAGCTGAAATATTTTCACCCTCAAAATCGTAAAAACCGGGGCTATCAATCAAATTAATTTTCGTGTTGTTTTTTTCAATATGTGCAATGGATAATGTAACAGAAGTTTTTCTGCGAATTTCCTCAGGATCATAATCACACACAGTATTTCCTTGAACGATTGTACCGAGGCGATCTGTCTTCCCGTTCCAATATAAAAGAGTTTCAACGAGTGTTGTTTTGCCGTTTCCTCGATGTCCCAATAGGCAAATATTTCTGATGTCTTTCGCTGTGTAGGTCATAGTGCTGCTCCTTTCAAAATCGGAAATTGTACAATTTTGCCAAATATTATTAAATATTTTCAAAATCTTTATTCTATTTTACAACTATTTTTCAAAAAAAGCAAGAATTATTTAATAAATATAAAAAAAGAGTGCAAACCGTAGTTAGCAGTTTGCACTCAAGTATTTATTTTCTTATCTTTAACCCCATCAAAAAGCTCGGAATACTCCAAATCATCTGATACAAAAGAATCTGAAATGGTAGCCAAAAACTAAGCGAGGGCAAAAAGAAACCGGACACGAGTATGACCAAAGCACCAAACACAGAGGCAGTGATTCGATAAACTCCATGTTTTTCATAATCACTTATAAGCTTTTCACAACCCACCAGACCTAAGGCCAATCCACTAATTGCATTATATGTTATAATCTCGGCGGCACTGTCTTCTGTTATTGAAGATATCGGCATGCAACTCCGAGCAGTTTCATTAGAAAGAATCGTGATAAAATCAGGATCATATAACACATCGGCAAACAAGGATTCTCTCAAACAAAAGTCGGTAGTTATAATTGCCGTAGAAACGCCTTGGCTTTCTAAAAGTTGCAAAGCGCGCGCGGATCGTTTAGAGAGCTGATATACAAGCGTAAAAACAGCCTTAACCTTGCCATCAACAGCAACATAAACATTCATTCCCTCCGACGCAGTTTGGAAGGGACAATCAATTTTGGATTGACGCATAAACTCGTTTGTTCCAACAGAAAAACGCGTGTCATTTGAAACAAAAGTATAACCGAGCTGTTCATGATAGTCGATCTCACAAATCTCGGGATATGCCCCATCCAAATCCTCGGTCAAAAGCTTTTCAAAAAAGCCGTTTAAGGGACCGTCTACTTTTTTGAACAAAGCCGCCAGCGTAGAAATAACTGTAGCGTCATCAATCTCATCAGAAATATTCATTTCCTTAAGCGAAATATCATTATTTGAAAGAACATCAGTATCGCGCACCACCAAAACACCGCAGTCAGCGACTTGATAAGCGCCTTCCCTGCCCGATATCATCGTACGGTTACTACGCAAAAATCTGCCCAATCTAAATACTGAAAGGGTACGCGTCCATCCCGAAAAAATAGGAGAACAAATTGCGCAAAAAGCCGCAAAAAGCAACACTAAATTATGCAGCGGCAACACTTTAAACAGCCACAGTATCGTAGCACTTACCAGCAACAACGCAAAAAGAAGAAAATAAAACAGATCCGTTTTTCGATTCACATTTTGTTCTGCGAATGCCTTTTTCATATAGTCAGACACTCTTTTGGTTTTTGCCGCATATAAAACATCGCCGCCATTGCCTGTTTCGATCATAACATCATTGTCTATAGCTCTCGCAGTGGGTGCAGCAACAATGCTTTTTAAGCGCTCATCGGAAAACATTTTGAAGTTTGCAGCAATATGCTTAACAAGTAATCGTTTGCCAACAAGATTCATTGTCAGCATCAAAACAAATATCACATCTAACGTAATAACGTGAGCTATAAACTTTTCAGCATTAAGCCAAAAATAAGTATTATAAATCAAACAGGTTATTCCGAGGCAAAGTGCAATTCCGTCAGCGGTCAATCTCGCAGAAAATGCTTTTTTCAGACCGTCAAAAAGCGGACTGATATTCATTAAAAATGCAATAACCGTAATAGCCGATACACAGAGCAAATAATTTTTGGGATTCAAGGTAGGATCAAGCTGTGTCGGAAGTAAAAAGCGCAAATGCTCAATACGAGTAAAAGATAAGTATAATCCTCCGAGCAGCAAAAGGAACATTGGCACTAATTTTGCCGTAATTTTATTTTGCAGTGATTGAAGATCAAATATCACGTCTTCTCTTTCGTCTGCGCCAGAATATTCATCTATCACTTCCGGTTTATGCGAAACATCAGAAATAATCTCTGTTTTTTTGCTCTCTTCGCCTTTTTCTTGTTCGCAAACAACCTCACCACTATCACTCAAAGGCTTGGATTTAGCCTTAATTTGATCAAACACAGCAGTATTTACAACAGGTGCCTGGTCTGAAAAGTTTTTCTTATTGGAAACACCCTGACTTTTAACTTCAACTTTAGCAGGTTTTTCCTTTAATTCATTCTTTGTTTCCAAAGAACTTTTGGACAGCTCTTGGTCCGACTCCATCATCTTAATTTCACTCGGCAAATCATGCTTAACCGAATTTTCGATTTTAAAATCAGGCTCTTTTTGAATTGTTTTCTGAGCAGATTTCAGAATATCAATTTCTTTGGATTCAGACGTTTCAGTGGAAACAGTTCCCAAAATCTCATCAATGGAAAAACTGCGTTTCGCACCGGAATCATAATTATATTTGCTCAAATCAAAATCAAGATCGAGTTTGAATTCATCCTTGCCCATATTTACCCCCATTATCTGAATTTCGAAATTTCTTGCATAATAACACCGGCAGCCACCGAAGCGTTAAGACAAGAAACCTTTCCTTTCATCGGAATCTTCAGCAAAATATCACATTTCTTCTTTAATAAAGCCCCAATGCCATTTCCCTCACTGCCAACAATTAAAGCCATAGGTGCATCAAATTTTTCATCGAAATAGTTCTTTTCGGCCGACATATCACTGCCATAAATCCACACACCGCTTTCTTTTAAAAAGTCGATGGTCGATGCAAGATTGGTCACCTTGGCAACTGCCACGTGATTGAGTGCGCCGCCACTGGCTTTTTCAACCGCCGCCGTCAAACCGACAGCGCGACGCTTGGAAATAATAACACCGTGCGCTCCAAAAGCATCTGCCGATCGAATAATTGCGCCAAGGTTATGGGGATCTGCAATTTCGTCAGCAACAACAATAAATGGCTTCTCGTTGCGCTTGGAAGCAATTTCTAAAATTTCTTCAACCGAAACATAGTTTTTTTGCGCCACATAAGCAATAACGCCCTGTGTATTTTCCCCGGGAAACATTTGCGATATTTTTTGTTTTCCAACAGTTACTATAGGTATTCTTTTTTCTTTGGCTTTGGCAACAATTTTCTTAGCACTGCCATCCATATTGTCGCTTGCCACTAAAATTTTGTCGATCGTTCGCTCTGAGGTCAAAGCCTCCAAAACATTATTTCTGCCAAAAATAATATCTTTATGTTCATTACTTTGTTTCATTATTCAACGAACCTCCTAATACATAAAAATTTTATCATATTTTGAAAAAAAAGAAAACACTTTTATTAAATATAATTTGAAATTTTTTTATTATTTTGATAAAATGATTTAGCGAGGTGAATTATGAAACAAAATTTTCAAAAACAACTTGATATCATTCTGGAACAAATGCACTCTGATAAACTTCCGACCATGCTCTTGCACAGTTGTTGCGGCCCTTGCAGCACCTATGTTTTAAGCTATTTAGCCAAACACTTTGATATTACTGTATATTTTTACAATCCAAACATTATGCCCGAAGCGGAATACAAGTTGCGCTTGGAAGCACAAATCAAAGTTCTTGACAAATTAAATCCACCGCATAAAATCAAGCTGATTGAAGCTCCGTATGAACCGCAAGAGTTTTTAGACATCGCAAAAGGGCTAGAACACGAGCCGGAACGCGGAAAACGTTGCAAAAAATGCATGGAATTACGCATAAAAGAAACAGCCGAATTTGCGGCAAAAAATAAATTTGATTATTTTTGTACAACGCTTTCAGTAAGTCCTCACAAGGATGCCGTTTTACTGAATTCACTGTCAGAAAAATATGCCAAGAAATTTGAAATCAATACCATACCTGCCGATTTTAAGAAAAACAACGGATTTTTAGAGAGCATCAGACTTTCAAAAGAGTTTGAAATCTATCGCCAAGATTATTGCGGCTGTCTTTTTTCAAAAAAATAAAATGCGCTGATTGAATATCAGCGCATTTTATTTTCATATTCTTTTTATGATTTTAACAAACTCACACACAAGAAACGGAATAAAACTTAATAAAATTATTAACAACCATTGTATTAAGTTTAATTTGACGATACCAAACACACCGCTCACTCCGGGCACAATCATAACCAACAATATAAGCATAGCCGAAGTTAAAGCTGCTACATTGATATATTTGTTTCCAAAGATTCCAATCTTGAGCAAAGAATGTTTAGAACGTCTATCGTAAGAGTGAATCACTTGAGAAAAAGCAAGTATTGCAAAAGCCATAGATTGACCAACAGAAATTAACTGCAGGTCATCAGTTCTTAAATCAAAACCGATGCCAAACAAAAAGCCAACAAATGCAACAATTGCTATCACAACGCCTTGCCATATAGAATCAAACGACACACTCTTGGTTATCAAACTTTCCCCTTTGCTACGCGGAGGATATGACATCAATGCCTTTCGTGCCGGCTCCATTCCAAGTGCCAACGCCGGTAAAGTGTTTGTAAACAAGTTAATCCACAGCAAGTGAAGCGGACGTACAGGCAATTGAAGCATAAACAACACAGACAAGAAAATCAACAACACAGCACTAAGGCTTCCCGACAGCAAAAAGCTGACGCTTTTCTTTATATTATTGTAAATGCCGCGGCTCGTGCGAATCGCCTGCATTATCACAGCGAAGCTATCATCAGCGGCAATTATATCAGCAGAATTCTTGGCAGCATCAACACCTGTCTCTGTTGTAGTTAATCCAATATCGGCTTTTTCAATTGATGCCGCATCGCTTGCCTTATTTCCCGTAATTAAAACATTATTTCCTTTTCTCTGTAAAGCTTCAACAAGACAAACTCTTTGCTCAGGTGAAATTCTTGAATAAACATTGCAATGTTCCAGTGCTGTTTCAAACTCTTCGTTTGACATTGCAGCGATTTGCTGACCTGACAAAGCAATGTCTCCTTCAGAAAAAATACCAAGTTGTTGCGCAAGTGCTTTTGCAGTTACAACGTGATCACCGCTAATCATAATAGTTCTGATACCGGCATTTTTGCAATCACTAACCGCATTTGTGGTTGCCGAATGCGGAAGATTGAACAAGCCTATCAATCCAATAAGTGTCAAATCACATTCAATCTCATCAGCAAAAAGTTCCGATGGGATCACCCCAACTTCCTTTACGGCAATTGCCAACACTCTTTGACCGCACTGAGCCATTTCATTTTCAACTTTACGTGCATCCTCAACATAAGATTTATTGATGCACTTGTCAAAAATCATCTCGGGGCTGCCTTTTACAACCACCAAGTTTTTGCCGTTAATGATTTGAATTGTACTTTTGCATTTACGCTCAGAATCGAAAGGAATGGTTCCCATTCTCGGATATTGCTTATCAAGGTAAGCTTTATCCATTCCAAACGCTGAAAGTGCTGAAATGATAGCACTCTCCGTAGAATCTCCTACACAGTGCGTCTGATCTCCGTTTTTGACAAGGGAAGCATCATTACACATACTGCCATAAAGAATGATCTCAGCAACTTGCTTATAATTTTCCGGAATAAAATCCAAACGTGCGCCATGAACATAACAGCACGCAACCGACATTTCATCTTGTGTTAATACGCCTGTTTTATCTACACAAATGATATCAACACTTCCCAAAGCCTCAACTGTTTCCAGTTTTTTGGAAACAATCCCAGCCTTAATAAGCCGTTGCATACCAAAAGCCAACAAAAGCGCAACCGTTGCCGTCAGTCCCTCCGGAATAGCCGCAACAGCCAAAGAAACCACCGTTAAAAGCATTTGCGATATCGGTTTTCCCTCAACAACGCCCAAAACAAACAGCAAGGCGCAAATGGCCAATATTGCCAAACTTAAAACCCTTCCCATTTGAAGCAGTTGAATCTGCAAAGGCGTTTTAATCTGCTTATCTTGTTTCGATAACCCAAAAATTTTGCCAATTTGAGTTTCCTTGCCAATGGAAGTAACTACCATCTTAGCGGTACCCGAAACAACAGTTGTGCCGCAGAAAGCCATATTGGTTATATCTTGAATCGGATGATTGTCTCCCTCTAAAACGGCAATTGTTTTTTCCGCAGGCAAAGTTGCATCACTTAAAATATTTTCATCTATTCTAAGAGATGAACATTCGATGATTCTGCCGTCAGCCGGTACCATATCACCTGCTTGCAACAAAACAATGTCCCCAGGCACAAGATCTTCACTGCAAACTGCAACCACTTGCGCTTGACGTATTACCATAGATTTATGGACATTATATTTTTGAAAAAATCCAAGTGTTTTTTCTACCTTATACGACTGCAACAAACCAACAATACCGTTTAATAAAACAATCAGCACTATTGCAATCGCATTTATTAACTCATCATAATTTCGTTGCAGAAATGCAATGATCGCAGAAATCATTGACACTATCAGCAAGATCACAATCATATAATCCTTAAATTGAGCAAGAAATTGCGAAAATAGCGACGTTTTCTTTGATTTGGCAAATTCGTTCTTTCCGCAAACTGATTGCTTGAGTTCTATTTGCGATAAGGTTAATCCGTCCGATAAATCGGTATTTAGTTGTTCAGCAGTTTGGCTTGGCGTTAGCTGAAAAAACTTCATACTTCCCCCTAAAATATTAAAACATCAAATAAAATAATTAAAGCAAAAATGATAGGTTGGTGCAATAAATAAATCAACAATGAATGTCTTCCGATAAATTCCATACTCGGAAGGCGAAAACTGTAAAACCACTGCGGAAATCTCCCGAGTTTTACCCATCGTCCAATCGCCGTTCCTGCTACAAACATAAAAACATACGGAAAAATCGGATAATAATCTGCCGAATAAAAATCACTGGCAGGAAATCCAAAAATCATAAATGCATTGTTAAATCCATCAACAAACGGCACACAGTATACCCAAATGCTCCAAAAAGTAAAAAGCAAAATAGAAGCAATGCTAAGGACTGCGGTGTTTAATTTGTTCAAAAGTGGTCTAAGTAAGGCATATATCAGCATCGACGCGCCAAACATATGCAACACTCCAAAATATATTTCAAGACCAAAAATTTTAAATGCGGGCAAAATAACTGCCGTCACAAGTGTTATCGCTATAGCAACGCCAAAAACAATAACTCCACGTTTTACAATATTATGACTATAATTGGTGCAGATACCGCTTACGAGCAAAAATATACTGACAAAAAGTGTCTGCAATATCTCAAAGAGCACTGAAGAAAAAAACGGGATATCAATACCTTTAGTTAAATTAAGTAAGACGTAACTATGGTGGATTATCATTCCTATAACGGCAATGCCGCGCAAAGCATCCAAAATGTAAACCCGTTGTTTTGGATTTGTCACTCTACCCTCTCCAAACTTAAACATTAAATCTAAACAATACTATATCGCCATCGCGCATTACATAATCTTTTCCTTCGCTTCGAATCAATCCTTTTTCGCGCGCCGCGCTCATTGTTCCGCATTCCATTAAATCATCATATCCAATAACCTCTGCTCGAATAAAACCCCTCTCAAAGTCAGAGTGAATTTTACCGGCAGCCTGCGGTGCCTTTGTACCTTTTCTGATGGTCCATGCCTTTGTTTCCATTTCACCACTGGTAATATAACTGATAAGATCAAGCAAGTCATAGCAAGTTGCGATCAAGCGGTCAAGGCCGCTTTGTTCCAAACCGAGTTCGGATAAAAACATCAGCTTTTCATCCTCAGGCAACTCTGTAATCTCTTCCTCAATTTTAGCGCAAATCGGCAGCACCTGTGCATTTTCTTTTTTGGCTCTCTCAGCCACCAAAGCTACCGCTTCATTGGTTTCGATGCCACCTTGAAAATCTTCCTCGCTCATGTTGGCGGCATAAATAACCGGTTTATTGGTCAGCAAAGAAATTGTTTTTAAAAGTTCTTGCTCTTCTTCGGTAAATTCCATTGTGGAAGCAAACTTTTCATCCTCCAAGGTTGCTTTAATGGTTTTCAGAAGATCAACCTGTGCAAGAAATTTTTTGTCTCCCTTTGCCAGTTTGGAAACGCGATCAATTTGTCTGTCGATCATTTCCAAATCGGCTAAGATTAATTCTAAATTAATCGTATCAATATCGCGAATCGGATTAATCGAGCCGTCAACGTGAACAATGTTGTCATCCTGAAAACATCTGACAACGTGAACAATAGCATCAACTTCACGAATATTGCCAAGAAATTTATTTCCAAGTCCTTCGCCTTTTGATGCGCCCTTTACCAAACCTGCGATATCGACAAACTCAATTACTGCAGGAACCGTCTTTTTGGAACTGTTCAGCTCTGTCAAAACATCCAAACGCTTATCAGGAACACATACCATTCCAACATTAGGATCAATGGTGCAAAACGGATAGTTTGCCGAGGGTGCACCTGCATTTGTAATTGCATTAAAAAGTGTACTTTTTCCGACATTTGGTAAGCCTACAATACCTAGTTTCATTTATTTATATCTCCTTAATTTATATGCTGAATATAAAAATATATTATATATACACTCTATTATGACATAGTTTTAATTCAAAATCAAGAGTCGTTATTTTTTGCACAGTATCATTTTTAAAATTTTTTAACAAAAGAAAGGTAGGAGCCTCTTTACGAAGCTTCTACCCTTCACTGTTTAACGTTTAAAATTTAGTCGGTCAGATTGTCAAAATAGCCTTGTACCAGAACGATGGGAGTACCTTTGTCACCGGAACCGCTTGTGAGATCGCAAAGAGAACCAATCAGATCTGTCAAACGACGCGGTGTAGTACCTTGGGATGCCATATTGCCAACCAAATCATTACCCTTTTGACGAATGGCACCTTCAATTGCTTTCTTTAATTCCTCACCACTCAAATCGGCAAAATCATTGTCAGCCAAATATTTCAATTTGAGTTCGTTGGGAGTACCCTCCAGACCTTTGGTATATGCAGGTGAAACAATCGGGTCAGCAAGTTCCCAAATTTTTCCAACAGGATCTTTAAAAGCACCGTCGCCATAAACCATAACTTCAATATGCTTACCTGTTTTAGCCAAAAACTGAGCCTGAATCTCATCCACTAAATCAAAGCATTCCTGCGGGAAAAGTTTTACTGTATCTTCAGTAGATTTATTTGAACCAAGCAGACCATACTGCGCATTAAATCCGCTACCGTTAATGGATTCATTCAAAATATCATCAAGACCTGCCACCTTCTCAGCGCCTGCGTCACGAAGAATACGCTTGGTACGTGCACGAGAATGAATATCACAGTTGAGAACGTTTTTGGTATAGCGCAAGATCACACGAGGATCGTTTGCCAACACAATCTCAGCCTCTGCTCCGCAAGAACGAATCAAATCTCCGTAATACTGAACATAGTCAACGCCGGTAAACGGATGGGGATTTTGGCCAAACAACTCACGATATTTTGCTTCACTTAAAACGTCAGAATAAGGATTGATACCAGCCTCATCCAATTGATCCAAAGAAACCAAAGCATTGCCTACTTCATCACTCGGATAATTGAGCATCAAAACAATCTTTTTTGCCGCCTTTGCAATACCGCGCAGGCAAATAGCAAAGCGGTTACGGCTCAAAATCGGGAAAATAACGCCAATAGTATCACTACCAAGTTTAGCAGAAACATCAGCAGCAATAGCATCAACCGATGCATAGTTACCTTGAGCACGTGCAACAACTGACTCGGTCACTGCAACAACATCGCGGTCACGAAGGGCAAATCCTTCCACCTCAGCAGCCTCAATCACGCTGTTTACAACAATGGCGGACATATCGTCGCCTTCACGGATAATCGGACAACGAATGCCCCTTGAAATTGTACCCGTTCTTCTTTCCATAACAAATTCCTCCCGCTTCTTGACTTTTTTTACAATATCATTATAATACTCTTATGAGCATTAGTAAAATAGATAAAACTTACAACAGTTATAAGGAGTTCTTATATGAAAACCAAATTAGATTACTACCGCATTTTTTTCGAGACGGCGCAACACTCCTCATTTTCCACTGCCGCTCAGCATCTATATATTTCCCAGTCGGCCATCTCTCAATGCATTCATCAGCTTGAGCAAGATTTAAATGCGCAATTGTTTGTGCGCTCACGTCGTGGCATCACGCTGACTGAAGAAGGAAAACTACTGTTTCAACAAGTTGAAAGTGCGATGAACTCCATTGAGCAAGGAGAAATCATTTTAGAGCGTTTGCAGCACTTGGAAAGCGGATCTCTCGTCATCGCCGCCGGTGACACTATTACAAGTCATTACCTACTTCCTTATCTTGAACAGTTTCACCGCTCTTATCCAAACATTCGCTTGGAAATGGCTAACTCCTATTCCTATGATATGTTAGAACGTGTAAAAAGCGGCAGTGCAGAACTTGCTTTTGTCAACCTCCCCATTGAAGACGATGAACTTTGTATCGAAACGTGTACAGAAATTCACGACATCTTTGTCTGTGGTTCGGAATACAAGACAAAGTCTGACTACACTTGGAGCGAAATCGCCAATGAACCGCTTATCCTCTTGGAAGAAAATTCCGCGTCACGCCGCAATCTCAACAAAAGCTTTGAAAAGCGCGGCATTAAGTTGAATCCGCAAATCGAAATTGCAGCCCACGATTTACTTATCCGCTTTGCTTCAATTCATTTAGGCGTTTCCTGTGTAATCGAAGAATTTTCCAAAGAAAGTTTGAAACAAGGCATCATCCGACCGCTAAAACTTTCCCCTCCGCTTCCAACGCGCCACATTGGTTGCGCTTATATGCAACAACACCCTCTTTCCCCTGCCGCACAAGCGTTTTTAAAATTGGTAAAAAGCTCAAAATTATCCTAAAAGCAAAAAGGTGTGCAGAAGTTTCTGCACACCTTTTAATTATGTTTAATTATTAATTTCCGTTCCGCCCCATTCAACAACGGTAAATCCGCTCCGCTTGGGCGCCGAAAGTTCTTGCTCGGGAAGATTTACATATTCATCAGTTTTGTACCAAGCCATAAATACGCGAATCAACGTATCGGGAGCAGGGTCTACGTCAAGCTTTGCCGCCTCGGTGTAAATATCTGTCTGGAATGAAATGATATTATATGGATTTTGTTCCATAAGCGGCAACCAATACACGATAAATTCATTGGCTTCACGACGAGTAAGTCCAAGTTTTTCAAGCGCTTGTTCAAGGAATTTCGCCGTATCTTCACCACTAACGCAAAATCCCTTGGTCATATCATACTTTGCGTAGGTCTCACCCTCCCAGTAGAGATAGTTATAAGTTTGATTCTTGGCGTCTATGAGGGTACCATCCGGCAAAGCAGTTACTTTCCATCCATCGTTATATTTAGGATACGTGCAGATTAATCCGCCATCAAGCGTCAGTTTGACTGAAACATCTGTTTTCTTTTCGGGATACAGATAAATAACAGGTTTATAAGCCACATCCGGTTCGGGCACATATGTATTAATATCAATATCAATTAAATCGGCTTCATGTTTCAAAGTATTTTTGTCAAGATATGCATTTTCATATGTGCAAACAACTTGGTCGCCCACACACCACTTTTTTGAAAGTGTTCCGTTAAACTTGAATTGATAGTCTTTAGACATTGGATTAAATAAGTCCTCGGCGAAAAAACAATTTGAGTATATTTTTGTGATAACAAAATGTGAAAAATATCCATCCTTGAATTTGTTTGCTTCAATCTTTTCCACCCATGGTTCGGTGTACTCACGATAACGTGTGTCATTCAATAATTGAGCCCATGCATTCTCAGTGGTTATGTTACGCTTACGTCCAAAGAAAACCTGTGTTTCATTATACACACCATTTTCATGTACTTTATTCCAATCAATAATTTTATAGGTAAGAGCGATATACTCTCTCGTACCGCCATCATCCAAGGATTTCTGCGGTATCGGAAGGAATAAAACAAGCAGTACCGCGACAACAACAGCTATTGGTACCCAGATTTTCTTTTTCATTTTCAACCCTCCTATTTTATATTTTGTTTAGCGTCCGGAATGTAAAATTTTAATATTTCAATATGCTCACTTGTCAGTATAGCCTGACCTTTTTCACATCGGGCATATTTCGCAGAAATGCTAATGCCGTATTCAGCACCCTGTGTGCTTTTAATTCGATATTCGGGCACGCACTTGGTAACTTTGTTTTCATCATACTCAAGATTTTCAAGCACATCCAAAACTGCTACAGAATCAACATAAGAAAGCGCATAGCTCGTATTATCATTAAAATATATGGTAACAGTCATAAATTGGTTTTGACCGTTTGGTGTCCCTTCGGGTGACGTAGTGGGTCTACTATCCTGTGCGGTGGCCCCATTTGCTTGAGGTTGAATGCTGTCACCGGGAACGTCCGGATCAGCAATATCATTAGGTGCTCCATTTTGCATATATTCATCCGAAAAATCTTCCGGCACATATTCTGTACCATCCTGATTTGAATTATTTAAAAAAGGATTTTCCTTGCTTGGAATCCCTAAAGCCGCATCATCGTAAGCTGAATCATCCTTTATAGAACCTGCATATGTGGGATAATCTTGCGTTTGCTCGTTTTGTGCCATACCATCCAACCCAAAATCCAAAGGGTCGGATCCGCGGCCACTTTGCAGAAATGAAGCTACCACACAAACACATATACAAAGTGAAGCCGTACACGAAAAGAAATAAATACGCTTTCTTCTTCGTGCTTTGATTCTAATTTCACTGCGACGAAAAACTTCCGCCTTTCTTTCTTCAAAATTTCTCATAATACCAATTCACCATCCTTTTCAAGAATGATGCGAAGCTCCTTTTTAGCGCGATATAACAAATTATCAATTTGTTTAGTAGTTTTCTTTAAAACTTTAGCCGCCTGTGCATAAGATAAATCTTCAAAATAAATCAAGTGCACAACCGCACGCATATCCTCGGAAAGAGAAGAAAGAGCATCATTTAAAATTTGCTTTCTTTCATCTAAAATAACAATCTCTTCCGGCGACTTTTGCTCTGTTGATACATTGTTTGCTTCTGTAAGTTCAACAAAATCTATTACTTTTACGTGCTTTATGTAGTTCAGGGCGCGGCTTCTGCCCAACATGAACAAATAAGTTTTTAATGTTACCTTGAAATTATAGCGATGCCTATTGACCACAAGATCAGAAAAAGTGTCTATGGCAATATCTTCGGCCGCATGAATATCGTGCACATAACGATTAATGAAAAACACAAGATTATCAAACAATTCTCTCATGATTTCATCAAAGGCACTCTCATCACCATCAAGGAAACGGCGGTAGCTACTTGCACCGTTATCCATAGGATTTCCTCCCATCTTTTAGATTCACGTCTGAATCATTTCACTTATTATACAACTAAAAACATAAAATTCCTTATTAAATATTAAAAAACTTTGTATAAACATATTTTAACATTAAATTATCAAATTTGCCAACAAATTTGTTTTAAAGAAAATATAAAATCCACCTACCGTCAAAGATGACCCCAAAATCTCTTATTTTATGAAAAAGTTGCTCCGATTTTCTTTAATTATCTGTATCGATATGCTATAATAAAATAAAACAGTTAGATCCACGAAAATTTAATGGAGGTGTCTGTATGAACATAACACAGACCTTTTATGATAACTTGGCATCACATTATGATAAACTGTTCCTTGATTGGCAATCTACCACTCACGAACAAGCAACAATCCTACACAAACTCTTTGAAAATAATGGATTTGATAAAAGATCGCATATTCTTGATTGCGCTTGCGGTATTGGAACACAAGCTATTGGACTTGCTCGTCTTGGGTATAACGTAACTGCCTCTGACATAAGTGATGGCGAAATAGCTGAGGCAAAAACCAGAGCATCTGATGCCAATGTTAAAATCCGTTTTGAAAATGCTGATTTCTGTGCCTTATCAAAAACTTTTAAAGAAAAGTTCGATATTGTCATCGCTATGGACAACGCTTTGCCCCATATGCTTTCAAGCACGGATTTAGCAAATGCAATTAAAAGCATCACAAACCAAATAAATGAGAACGGAATCTTTGTTGGAAGTATCCGAGATTATGATGCTCTACTTAAAGATAAACCGCCTTACTCTCCGCCTTACATTCATAAAACACCCAAAGGACAGCGCCTTTCATTTCAAACTTGGGATTGGAATGATGATCATTACAAACTCGTTCAATATATCATTGATGATAGTGAAAATCTTGAGGTGAACAAGTTTGAATGTGAATACAGAGCAACTCGCCGAGAAGAGCTGACAACGCTGTTTCTTGCCAATGGTTGTAGCGAAGTAGTGTGGAAGTTTCCCGAAGAAACCGGCTTTTATCAACCAATCGTAATTGCCAAAAAATAATTCTGATTTATCGCAACCACCCCAACCTACAGCCATGTGATGTTGAGGTGGTTTTTTACACAAAAAACGGCTTGGAAGCATAACTTCCAAGCCGTTTAATATTATTCTCTTTATTCCCACTCAATTGTTCCAATGGGCTTGGGTGTAAGGTCAAGCAAAACGCGGTTGATACCTTCAACCTCATTTGTGATGCGCTCTGTGATTTTATGCAACACAGCATAAGGGATTTCTTCAATGGTTGCGGTCATCGCGTCAGTAGTGTTGACTGCACGAATAATGGCAGGCCATCCCTCATAGCGAGCTTCGTTTTTAACGCCTACACTCTTCATATCCGGAACTGCAATAAAGTATTGCCATACCTTTTCAGCAAGACCGCAGTTATCAAACTCTTCACGAAGAATGGCATCAGCTTCACGCAAAGCATGTAAACGGTCGCGAGTAATTGCACCCAGACAACGCACACCAAGACCAGGGCCCGGGAAAGGTTGACGATAAACCATTGCATGAGGTAAACCAAGTGCCTCGCCAACTACACGCACTTCATCCTTGAAAAGAAGTTTCAGAGGCTCAACAAGTTCCATCTTCATTTCTTCGGGAAGTCCACCTACATTGTGGTGCGATTTTACAGGCTTACCGCTTTCTTCAGCCTTAATTGATTCAAGAATATCAGGATAAATTGTTCCTTGAGCCAAAAACTCAATTCCCTCTAATTTTGCAGCTTCCTCATCAAAAACATTGATAAACTCAGCACCGATAATCTTACGCTTTTTCTCGGGATCGGACACGCCTGCCAACAGATTTAAGAAACGATCTGTTGCATCAATATAGATAAGGTTGGCATCCATTTCCTCACCGAAAATTTTAACTACGTCTTCGCTCTCGCCTTTACGCATCAGACCGTGGTTTACGTGAACACAAACCAGTTGTTTTCCAATTGCTTTAATCAACAATGCGGCAACAACCGATGAATCAACACCGCCCGACAAAGCTAAAAGAACTTTTTTGTCACCTACTTGCTCGCGCACCAAGGCAACCTGCTCTTCAATAAAAGCATCGGCAAGTGTTTTTGTTGTGATTCGTTGCATAGTTTCAGGACGTTTATCGTTTTGCATATCTATTTCCTCCTAAATTTTTAACAAATAACATTTTTGATCGCAGAAAGCAAATCATCAAACTCATCAAAAGCAGGTATATCCGGATTATCGGTTTTAATTTGCTCTGTGCTTTTAAACAAGAAACCGGCTTTACTTGCTTTAATCATACCCAAATCATTATAGCTATCGCCGGCTGCGATTGTATCAAATCCAATAGACTGCAATGCCTTAACAGTGTTAAATTTGGATTTTTCAACACGCATTTTGTAACCGGTGATTTTTCCATCGGGAGCAACCTCTAAGGTGTTACAAAACAGTGTGGGAAAATTCAATTTGCTCATCAAAGGCATACCAAACTGAGTAAAGGTATCACTGATAATGATTACCTGTGTCAAAGTTCTCAGTTCATCCAAAAATTCTCTTGCACCGGGTAACGGCTCAATTTTTGAAATAGTTTCTTGAATTTCTTTTAAACCCAAACCGTGTTGCTCTAAAATATCAAGACGATATTTCATCAACTTATCATAGTCAGGCTCATCTCTTGTTGTACGTTCCAGTTCAGGAATACCACTTGCTTTTGCAAAAGCAATCCAGATTTCCGGCACTAAAACGCCTTCCATATCAAGACATACAATATTCACAACAGTTCCTCCCAAAAATTATTTACTTTCCAATTGTTCTTGTTCATCGATGATCTCGGTTTCCTGCTTATTGCCGATTCTGAGAAGCATCAAACATCCGACACCAACTATCATAAACACCAAACCGATAACAAGCAGTGCCATTCTAAAACCTTCACCGGTTAACATAACGGCAATCGTGCCCAAAACGGCACTGACCGTATATAAAATCAATACTGCCTTACGCTGTGAAAGACCAATGGCAACAAGTTTATGGTGCAAATGCTTTTTGTCGCCCGAAAACGGACTTCGACCACTGAGGATACGACGTACTGCCGCAAATCCCATATCAAATATAGGTAATCCCAAAACAAGAAAAGGAGCAAAAAACGTTATAACATCCGATGCTCTGAACAGACCCATGACCATCAAACAGCCAAGAATATACCCTATAAACATCGCGCCCGTGTCACCCATAAATAATTTGGCAGGGTTGACATTATAAGGCAAAAATCCAAGACAAGCCCCTGCAAGTGCTGCTGCAATAATGCAAACAACGTAGTCGCTAAGCAAAAATGAAATTGCAACAACACACAAACTCATAATGGTAGAAACACCACAAGCAAGACCGTCAAGCCCGTCGATCAAATTAACGGCATTTAATATTGCCATAATCCAAATCATTGTGATTATATATTGCCATAATAACGGCAATTCGATATATGCGTCACCTGCCCCGAAATTAGGTATGCGTTCGATACGAACACCAAAAAAAACAGGCAAGAATACCGCAAAAATCTGAGGAATTCCTTTAAATAAAGGTTTTAATGCCAACACATCGTCAACAACGCCCAAAACCACGATAATCATGGCGCCAAGTAATACACCACGTATTTCATTATCGATAAAATCAATACTCAGACAAATTACCGAAATGAAAAAGCCTGTAAAAATTGCGATGCCGCCCAAACGGGGTATTGGCTTTTTGTGCATTCTGCGGCTATCTTTCGGTACGTCAATTGCACCTACTCGAAATGCAAAGCTTCTTGCTACCGGCGTCATCACAAAAGACAGCGCCGCCGCAAACACAAGAGCACATATTGTTAAAATAATATCTGTAAGTTCCATATTCAACCGCCTTATCCGGCAATAAAACCAACTTTTTTATAAACCTTGCGCAAAGTACGTTCAGCAATTGCCGATGCCTTCCCTGCGCTTTCAGTGTAGACTTGTTCAAGATAATCTTTGTTCTTCATCAAGTCATTGAACGTGTCACGAAGAGGCTTGAGATGGGCAGCCACCGCCTCACCGACTGCAACCTTAAACGTTCCATATCCTTGACCTGCAAATTCAGAAACGGCTTGTTCGATCGTTTTTCCTGTAACAGCCGAGTAAATAGTCAGCAAATTGTTTATGCCGTCTTTACCGTCTTTATATGCAATTTCCATATCACTGTCAGTCACTGCCGACTTAAACTTCTTAATGATTGTTGCTTCATCGTCAATCACGCTGACATAAGATTTTGGATTTTCATCGGATTTTGACATTTTTCTTGTAGGATCGGTCAATGACATAACCTTTGCTCCGACAGGAGGAATGTACGGATCGGGAACAACAAACGTGGGACTGTACGCACCGTTAAAACGCTCAGCAATATTTCTCGCAAGTTCCAAATGCTGCTTTTGGTCTACTCCGACGGGCACCAAATCAGCTTGATAAAGCAAAATATCTGCCGCCATCAAAACGGGATAATCAAACAATCCGGCATTAATGTTATCTGCATGCTTTTGCGATTTATCCTTAAACTGCGTCATTCTTGATAATTCGCCAAACATTGTGTAACAATTAAGCACCCAAGAGAGCTGTGCGTGTTGAGGCACATGGCTTTGAATAAAAATCAAACTCTTTTCGGGATCGACTCCACTGGCAATAATCATTGCCAAAGTTTCAAGTGAACGACGGCGAAGATCCGCAGGATTTTGGCGGACTGTGATAGCATGCATGTCCACCACCGAATAAATACAAGCATATTCCTCCTGCAATGCCGCCCAGTTTTTAACAGCACCAATATAGTTACCCAAAGTTATAATACCACTGGGCTGAATACCGCTAAAAATAACTTTCTTATCATTAATCATAACAAAACTCACCTTTTAGACAAGATACTTTTTACTAATAAATGGCATTATATCACATTTTTTTTGACTTGACAATACAAAATAAAAAATATAATATATTGTTATAAGAAATAATATGTCATTTAAAAATTGGAGGAAATCTAAATGGTAAGAACCAGATTTGCGCCCAGTCCCACAGGCTATATGCACGTAGGCAACTTGCGCACCGCGCTTTACACATATTTAATTGCGCGCAAAAACAACGGAAAATTTATTCTCAGAATTGAAGACACGGACCAAGAAAGATATGTCGAAGGTGCCGTTGATCTGATTTACAGAACAATGCGCGAGACCGGTCTGATTTGGGATGAAGGTCCTGACATTGGCGGTGACTTTGGCCCTTATATTCAATCCGAACGCCAAGGACTTTATATGGAATATGCCAAAATGTTGGTTGAGAAAGGCCATGCTTACTATTGTTTCTGTGATAAGGAACGACTGGAAGAACTCAGAATGATTCATCAGATCTCCAAAGTTCCTCATCGCTATGATGGTAAATGCCGTAATCTTTCCAAAGAAGAAGTTGACGCATTGCTTGCTGAGGGCAAACCTTTTGTTATTCGCCAAAAATGCCCCACCGAAGGTCAAACCACCTTTGTTGATGCGGTTTATGGTGAAATTTCAGTCAACAACGATGAACTTGATGATCAGATTTTGATCAAAACCGATGGACTGCCTACCTACAACTTTGCAAACGTTGTTGATGATCACCTGATGGGCATCACGCACGTTGTACGCGGCAACGAGTATTTATCCAGCACTCCTAAATACAATTTGCTTTATGAAGCATTTGGTTGGGAAGTTCCGACCTATATTCATTGTCCCCCAGTAATGCGTACTCCCACCAAAAAGCTTTCTAAAAGAGATGGTGATGCCTCCTACGAAGATTTTATTACAAAAGGTTATTTAAAAGAGGCTGTGCTCAATTATATCGCACTTCTTGGTTGGGCTCCCAAAGGTGAAAGAGAAAAATTCACCTTAGAAGAATTGGTAGATGCTTTTGAACTTTCAGGCATTTCCAAATCCCCTGCCATTTTCGATCCTGAAAAGCTGAATTGGTTAAACGGTGAATATATAAAGGATCTTGACTTTGATGTCTTTTATGAAATGGCGCTTCCTTATATTGATAAAGCAATTTCAGCACCGCAAGTTGACAAAAAGGCTGTCGCCGCTTTGATGCAGACAAGAGTGCAACTTCTCAGTGAAATTCCCGAACAGATCGACTTTTTCGACGCTGTTCCCGAGTATGATATTTCTCTTTACACCCACAAAAAGATGAAAACCAATCCTGAAAATTCACTTATTTCTTTAGAGAAAACACTCCCCGTTCTTGAAAGCCTTGACAACTGGACGCAAGAAACCATTCACGATGCCTTGTTTGCCTTAATCGCTGAAATGGAAGTTAAAAACGGTATTGTTCTTTGGCCGCTTCGCACAGCGCTTTCCGGAAAACAATTTACGCCCGGTGGCGGTGTAGAACTTGCTCTTTTACTTGGCAAAGATGAGACAATCACCCGTATCAAAGCCGCCATTGCTAAATTAAAAGAAGAAAACTAAACCAATAATTAAATAAGTCCGTCGCGAACTCCGGACTCAAAATATTTACTAAGGATGTGTTAATTTTGCGCAATAAATCTAAAAACATTGCAAAAGCCGCAATGATTGGAGCACTCTACGTTTTGCTGACATATCTGCAAAACATATTATTTCCCGGTACAACCAGTGCCGCGATTCAATTCAGAGCATCTGAAGCACTGATGATGCTCTCCCTTTTTACACCCTCTGCCATTTACGGCCTGACAGCAGGTTGTTTTGTTGCCAACATTATCAGCGGTATGCCGCTTGATATGATTATCGGCTCTTTTGCAACATTGCTGACAACCATATTAATTTTTTATACAAAAAACATTAAGATCAAAGACTTTCCGTTCCTCTCACTATTGTTTCCTGCCCTTTGTAACGGACTGATTGTCGGAACTGAAATTCAGTTTTTTTATATTGGAAAATTTCATTGGTTGAGCCTTTTAACGCAGATTGGCTGTGTGGCATTAGGTGAATTTGCTGTCACCATTATATTGGGCATTCCTTTTTATATTTTTATCAAAAAGACTAACATTGAAGAAATTTTAAAGCGAGGTTGATATTATGAAGGTAAGAAAAGCTATTATACCCGCCGCAGGCCTTGGAACAAGGGTTTTACCCGCTTCAAAAGCGGTTCCGAAAGAATTGCTTCCGATTGTTGACAAACCTGCAATTCAATACATTGTTGAAGAAGCGGTTGCAGCAGGAATCAAAGATATACTGATTATCACCAATCGTGGAAAATCCTTAATGGAAGATCACTTTGACAGAGCCCCCGAACTTGAAGAACGCCTTCTTGCCGGAAATAAACAAGAGCTTTATGATGCTGTTGTTTCTTCTGCCAATCTTGCGAACATTTACTTTATCAGACAAAAAGAAACCAAAGGCCTTGGTCACGCAGTACTCGCTGCCAAAGAATTTGTCGGTAATGAGCCGTTTGCCGTATTATATGGTGACGATGTTATTATCGGAGAAGTTCCCACTACCAAGGAACTGATTGATGCTTATGATAAATATCAAAAAGGTGCCGTTGGCATAAAACAAGTTGCCAAGGAAGATATACACAAATATTGTTCTTTGGCCGTCGACGAGTTGGAAGACAGAACATATGCGGTTTCCGATATGGTCGAAAAACCATCGGATGATCAAATTATGTCACTATTTTCAATTTTGGGCAGATGCGTTTTACCTGCCGAAATTTTTTCCATTTTGGAAAACACCAAACCCGGTGCAGGCGGTGAAATTCAATTAACCGATGCTATGCAAGTTCTTGCAAAGAAAGACGGAATGATCGGTGTTGACTTTTTGAGCAAACGTTATGACATGGGAAATAAACTCGGCATTATGATGGCAAACTGCGAAGTCGCAGCAAAGCATAGTGAAATTGGTGAAGATTTCAAAAAATATATCAAAGAATTTGCAGCAAAACTTTAATTTTTGAAGGGAATATTTATGGTTCGTTTCGGTCCTGCCGGTAACTGTGATTTGTTTTATGAACACGGAAATAAATCAACGACGCAAATTCCGGCTTTTCTAAATAAAATAGGTTTGGATTCATATGAAATTCAATGTGGCAGAGGTGTCAGAATGAAAAAAGACGCTGCCCAAATCATGAAAAGCGAATCCGAAAAATTCAATATTTCACTTTCTGTTCATGCACCGTACTACATCTCGATGTCAGGAATCGAAGAAGAAAAACGCCTTAAAAGCATTGACTATATCTTGCAGTCCGCGCGACTGGCAAAGGATAGCGGTGCTACTCGCGTTGTACTCCATAGCGGCTCCTGCTCAAAGATTAGCAGAGAACATGCGCTTTCTTTAGCAATGGATACTATGCAAAAGGCGCTCGATGCTCTTAAAGACGAGGGACTGAGCAACATTTTCATTTGTCCTGAGACTATGGGAAAAATCAATCAACTCGGTACATTAGAAGAGGTTTTGGCGCTCTGCTCTTTGAGCGAACAACTTCTTCCTGCCATTGACTTCGGTCACCTGAATGCACGAACCAACGGTTCCATTCAAACTGAAGCTGATTATGCAAAAATCTTAGACCAAATCGAAGATGCAATTGGCGTTGAACGTGCGAAGATTTTCCATTCTCACTTTTCAAAAATTGAATATACCGAAGCAGGCGGCGAAGTGAGACATCTGACTTTCAATGACAATATCTACGGTCCTGATTTTGAGCCACTTGCCAACCAACTTGTAAAAAGAGGTTACTCCCCTACGATCATTTGTGAATCCGCAGGCACACAGAGCAGTGATGCCCTGACGATGAAACAAATTTATCAAACAATTTACCAAAAATAGTTATATTATAATGTTTCTTAATAAAATAACTTGCAAAATGGCAAATAATAGTATAAAATAATAAAAGAATATTTTGGAGGTATAAATCATGCTTACTGCTGGAGATTTCAGAAACGGAATTACATTTGATATGGATGGACAAGTCTATCAAGTTATCGAATTCCAACACGTTAAACCCGGAAAAGGCGCTGCTTTCGTGCGCACCAAATTCAAAAACGTTATTACCGGTGCCGTTGTTGAAAAGTCTTTCAACCCCACCGATAAATTCGAAAACGCTTTCATCGAGCGTAAAGAGTATGAGTATCTTTACAATGATGGCGAACTTTACTACTTTATGGATAGTGAAACCTATGAGCAAATCCCCCTGGATGCATCTAAATTGGGTGACAACTTTAAATTCGTAAAAGAAAACGACGTTGTTAAGTTGATGTCCTACAAAGGCAATGTATTCAGCGTAGAACCCCCCATGTTTGTTGTTTTGGAAGTTACCGAAACCGAACCCGGTGTTCGCGGTGATACTGCCACCAACGTAACCAAGCCTGCTACTCTCGAAACCGGCGCTGTAATCAAAGTACCGATCTTTATCAACGAAGGCGAAAAAGTTAAGATCGACACACGTACCGGTGAATACATGGAGCGTGCATAATGATGAAATTAACTGAGAAAGTTGCTTATATCAGAGGTTTGATTGATGGATTAAACCCCAAGGATGACGACACTTCTAAGATCATTGCCGCCATTGTTGATGTTTTAGGTGACATGGCTGATGCCATTGAAGAGATTGATGATGTTGTAAACGATCTCGACGAATACATTGGCGAAATCGACGATGATTTGGAAGCAGTTGAAGATTATCTGTGCGAAGATGAAGACGACGATTGTTGCGATTGTGATTGTTGTGACTGCGGTGATGATGAGTATTACACCATTATCTGCCCCAAGTGCAACGAAGAGTTCTGTGTTGATGAAGATATCATCGACGAAGGCAGCATCAACTGCCCCAACTGTGACGAATTGCTCGAATTCGATCTCTCGGATGACGAAGAAGAACAAGAAAACAACTAAAATAAAGGGTCGTAGCCACCAGGCTACGACCCTTATTTAATTTTGATACAAAATATCAGATTCTGTATTTAGAGGAATGGTAATCAACTCATCAGATTTCACATTAGTATTTTTTAATGACACTGCAGTGATACGCGAATTATTGTAAGTGGTGTAATAATAAATCGACTGATCTAAATTGCAACATGAAGTATACTCTGTAATCTCATATTTTGATTCATCAATCACAACGCAACCACGTTGTTGTTCTACCGCGCCCAAAATGTGAAAAAACTGACTAACACTACTTGCCTCGTTTTTATCACATACCGAATTTTCTTTTACAAATGTCGCACGCACGAATCTTGACATCGAGGATAAATCCCCCGGCAGTCCCAAACCGCCAAGTCCTCTACTGTAAATATCAAGTTCCATTTCGGGCAAAAATGAGTTTTGGGGCGCATGGCGACTCAATTTCATATAATTATTCAAATGAAACAATTGCATCTTAAAAGGCGGATTATTGGTCAGAACGCCAACGGGATTATCATATATTTGCAAACCTTCCCTTACACTCTCAACAACAATAGATTCATTTTTATCCGCTATCATCCAATGAAGCGGTGACAAAGCAAGTTCATCACTAAACGGTATATTTATTAAATTTGTGTTGGACAAAACTTTCCTTGCCTGTGCCACCGAATCGCATTGTCCCAAAATCCAAGGGATCAATTCAAACGGGGCAACATTTTCTTTTCCTTGCTCCCATGCGAAATAATAAGCATTTCCCGGGAAATTAAGCCCAGCCATGCCAAGCCCCTTTTCATTGATTGCATCAAAATACAATGGATACTCATTTTGCACCACTGCCATCCCAATCAAAGAATAATGAGATAATAATTCTCTTGTTTTTCGAAATTTCAAAGGAAATTTTTGAGGAGTAATCACAATTTTTTCTCCAAAAGAAATCTCATAGTCAAGTGTTCTGCCAAAATAATGGTCTTTGCCTTGAAACGTTATAGCTGTACACATTAAAATCACCTCATTACTATTATAGACAAAATAAAAAACCTCCATTGGAGGTTTTTTATTATTTTAAATCTACAATTGTAACACCACTGTCGCCCTGCCCGAATGCGCCAAGTTTAAATGTTCTTACTGCCGAGTGAGATTTGAGATAAGCATGGACCCCGGCACGCAAAACACCTGTTCCCTTGCCATGAATAATCGAAACACTCGGAAGTTTGGCAAGCAGTGCCTGATCTAAAAATCGGTCAATCTCATCTGTGGCATCAAGAACGTTCATTCCGCGAATGTCCAGTTCAGTTTTTACCGTTCTGTTAAATTCAGCGCGTTCAAAACGAACGGTTTCCTTTTTCTTTTCAGCCAATGGCTCACGAAGATCTGCAACTTTCACTTTCATACGTAGGGAATCTGCAGAAATATAAACTAAATTTCCCTGCACACTTTCTACCCTTACATTTCGATTTAAAGTAGGCAGAAAAACAGTTTGTCCTGCTTTAGGCGGTTGCGCCAAAAGAGCCATTGTTTCGGTTTCTTTCTTTCGTTGCCGAATTTCTATATCTTCAAGTTTTCCTGCTGCTCGTTTTACGGAACTTTTAATTTCATGATACTGCGCCTTACTCATTTGCTCTCTGAGTTTCATAAGTTCGGTTTGTAACAAATCAGCTTGTCGTCTTGCACTATCAACAATTGTTTTTGCACGTTGCTCGGCAGCAGCAATTTTATTATCGGCACCTTGGAAAAGTTTTCTTTTCTCCTTTTCAAGATCAGCCTTTTGTTGGATCAGTTCCCTTTCACGTATTTTCATACCTTCAAGACGTTGATGATAAGCATTACGTTGTTCATTCAAAGCATCAATTACTTGTTCAACGTTCTGATGTTCCCCTGAAATACGAAGTTTAGCGTCCTCTATCACGTCTTCACCGAGACCTAATTTCTTTGAAATCTCAAAGGCATATGATTTCCCGGGAACACCAATTTGCAGTTTGTAGGTTGGCTGAAGTTTCTCTAAATCAAATGCAAACGATGCATTTTTAACACCCGGAGTGGTGAGAGCATACGTTTTCAGTTCGCCATAATGTGTAGTAGCCGCCAAAAAAGCATATTTGGATCTGATTTTTTCAACTACTGAAACCGCCAAAGCAGCACCTTCCACCGGATCTGTACCACTGCCAAGTTCATCAAACAATACTAAATCACCACAAGAACAGTCGGAAATAATATTTTTGATGTTTCGCATATGTGATGAAAAGGTAGACAGTGACTGCTCAATTGACTGTTCATCACCAATATCTGCGTAGATGCGGTCAAAAACATAAACCTCAGCGCTTTGTGCCGGCAAAGGCAGGCCTGCTTTTGCCATCAGACATAAAAGTCCCGTAGTTTTCAAAAATACAGTTTTTCCGCCCGTATTAGGACCTGTTACAACAATCGTGTCACATTCCTGGTCCATGCGAACGTCAAGCGGCACCATCACTGACTTATCGATCAAAGGATGTCTGGCATTTTTAAATGAAATAATTTTTTTATCGCTGAAGGTCGGTGCGCAACAGTCCTCAGCAAGCGCATATTTTGCCTTCGCAAAGATGTAATCCAGTGATAATACCACTTGATATGCCACCTTCAATTTAGCGGCACATTCTGCGATTTTTTCGCTCAAACGAGCAAGAATACGAAGTATCTCGTTCTGTTCTTCGATCTCAAGCTTTTTGATTTTATTATTTTGTTCGATAACAAACAAAGGCTCTATAAACAAAGTGTTACCGCTGGCAGAAGTGTCATGGAGCAATCCGGTTATGTTGCCTTTGTTATCGGCTTTTACGGGAATAACATAACGATCGGAACGCAAAGTTACGATGGGCTCTTGCAAATGAGAAGAAACATCGGGAGATTTAATAAATCTCTCCAGATCATCTTTGATCGCGTGGCTTGTCCGAATGATATTACGTCGGATGGCCGCCAGTTCATCTGAAGCAGTATCCGCAATCGCGCCACTTGGTAAAAAGGTTCGTTCAATAGCGTTCAGCAAAGAATTGTCACTGTAAAGCTGAGAAAAATATAAATCAAGTGCAGGCGTCTCAAATTTCTTATCATCGTAATAATTGAACAACTCTTGATTACTGCGCAAAAGTCTACCGACTTCACGTATTTCATCAGCCGAAAGCGAAATTTGTTTTTGTGTTTTTTGCAAGGAAAACAAAACAAATTCTTCCATCGCAAATAACGGAACACTCGGCTTATATATCAAGAGTTTTCGTGCCGCTTCAGTATGAGAAAGCAATGTGGCGGCACAAGCAGAATCATATTCCGGCAAAAGTGATAGCAATCGTTCTTTGTTAATCGGGCAAAGAGCGTATGCAGCCACTTTTTGCATAACCTTAGGAAATTCAAGTGCTTGTGCTGATTTAAAATAAAAGAAATTCTTTTTCATAATTTATCCTAATACTTTGTATATTTCTAACGCAGAAAAACTCTGCTCAGTATGATATTTCAAATATTCTTCGGCAATGTTTGAAATATTCAAGATAGACGACGTCGGAAGTTTAAAAGAAAATGCCTTTGAAGGAATTTGTCCCAAAATATAAACAATGGCCTTAAGTTCAGAAGCCAAAACCGAAAATGCAGGTGCTTTTCCTGCCGTTGGCAAACATGAAGCGCAATACAAACCGCCATCCTCCACCGAAAGCAAAACGCCGTCTTGATACGAAATGTGCTCACAAGCTTGCAAAGATGGTGCAAAACCGAGATATGATATCACTTTCCACTCAAAAACCGCTTTCGTCTTATGAATATGCTCAGGTTTGTTGCTGAGTAAATACAGTGCATTGAGCATTAAAGAGCAAAGTTCATTTGAATAGTTTGAATTTTCTTCCTGTGTTGCAAAAAGACAAAGTTGTGAAAAATATCCCGCCAAAGTTGCCGCTTGCAAATTGTTTCTGAGAGAAAAAAAGTTATCCAAAACTGTTGCGCTATTTAAAGTATATTTCCCATTGTTTTCATATAAAACAAACTCACAATATGTATATAAATCCAGCAAGTCCTTTTTCTTTCCGCCGGATTTATAGCGATTATCAAACACCTGTATCCTACCACGATCCTCACTTAAAATGAAAAGTAAGCGATTTTCGTGAACAGTATCGCTGATTTTTAAAATTACACCTTTTGTTTTTAGCGTCATATCAATCCGACAGATACGGCTCCCCCGGCATTTCGTCAGGCAACTGCCGCCGCTGTTGTGCCTCCGATTTCAATTGTAAATATAATAAATATGCTTCCACGTTTCCGGTTTGCTCAAAAATGCCCCATGCTTGTTCATAATTCACAACGATCCCTCCGCTATATTGTATGTTTCACTCTTAGTTTTTGCCAATAAGAGCAAAATACAAGTGGGAGGTTTTTCCTACTCTTTAAATCCTAAAGCACTGAGGGCAGAAGCATCATTTCTCCAGTCTTTTTTAACTTTAACAAAACAATCCAAAAAGACCTTGCAGTCATAAGTAAATTCAAGTTCTTTTCGTATAGCCTCACCGATTTTACGAAGAGATTGTCCGCTTTTACCAATGATAATTGCTTTGTGCGAATCACGCTCACAAAATATTGTAATTGCCACCTTAACCAAACGGTCCCCTTTTTCAAGTCCGGTCAACTGAACTGCCGTACCGTGCGGAACCTCTTCGCCAAGCAGATAAAGCATTTTTTCTCTCGCCATCTCGCAAATCATTTGACTTTCATCCATGTCAGTGACTTGCTCGTCATCATAGTAAAACGGTGCAGGTGTGGCAAATCCCAAGAGAATGTTTCTCAACAAATCAACGCCGTCTTTCTTATAAGCACTGATCGGCACAATCTCATCAAAATTATAAGCTGCAGAAAATGCCGCTATTGTTTTAAGGACATCTTCTTTGGGGCGCAAATCAATTTTATTGATCACCAAAACAGTCTTACCGTTCAAACGCTTGAACATTCTTTCTTCAGCTGCACGAACATCGTCGCCCGACTCTATCACCATCACGGTAATATCGGTTTCCTTGGCACTATCTTCTGCAACCTTAACCATATAGTTACCAAGTTTACTCTTGGCTTTATGAACACCCGGTGTATCCAAAAAAACAAGTTGAGTATCACCTTGTGTCAGGATTCCGGTTATTCTGTTTCTTGTTGTTTGCGGTTTGGGAGAAACTATAGAAACTTTCATTCCAATCAGCGCATTCAACAACGTTGATTTACCAACGTTTGGTCTACCTATTAACGTAATAAATGCAGATTTTGTTTCACTCATCGGTTTACTCCCATATTTTTTAGAATTTCATTTTGTTTTTGAAACATTATGGCTTCTTGTTCTTCTCCCAATTCGTGGTCATATCCAAGTAAATGCAGTGTACTGTGCACCGTCAAAAAGCATACTTCTCTTTTAAGAGAATGACCGTATTCTTCAGCCTGTTCTTTTGCTCTTGGTAAACATAGGACCATATTGCCAAGAAGCACCGCTTGACCTGATATGATATCTTGCTTTGCTTGCTCGGGATTTTCATATAGAGGAAAAGAAAGAACATCTGTTACCCGATCAATCTCACGATATTCACAGTTCATTGATTGAATGGTGTGTTCATCCACAATCAATGCCTCAATTGCGCAGTCAAAATCAACGCCTTCGTAAGCAAGAGCGGCATTGAAAGATTTTATAATATATTCTTCCAGTTCTTCTTGCTTTTCTAATTCCCATTCAATTATAACATCATTTTTTCTCGTCATAATTTTCATACGCTCCGATTATTTTCTGAACCAAAGGATGACGAACAACATCTTTTTTATCAAATCGATGTATGCCAATCCCATCAATATCTTTCAAAACTTGCAAAGCATGTTTTAGTCCGGACTGAGTTCCGTGAGGCAAATCAATCTGCGTAATATCACCCGTTACCACAATTTTGGAACGATAGCCAAATCGGGTTAAAAACATTTTCATTTGTTCCTTGCTTGTGTTTTGCGCCTCGTCCAATATAATAAAACTGTCCTCCAATGTTCTGCCGCGCATATATGCTAGTGGCGCAATTTCAATGATACCTTTTTCCATGTATCTTTGAAACATTTCACCGCCCAACATATCGTAAAGAGCATCATAAAGCGGTCTGAGATACGGGTCAACCTTATTTTGCAAATCACCCGGCAAAAAGCCAAGTTTTTCACCGGCTTCAACTGCAGGTCTTGTCAGTATAATGCGCGAAACTTGTTTACTTTTAAGAGAATTTACCGCAAGAGCCACTGCTAAATATGTTTTGCCGGTTCCTGCCGGACCCTCACCAAAAGTGACAACGTTTTGAAGTATGCTTTCAACATATTGCTTTTGACCCAAACTCTTTGGTTTAATAGGTTTTCCCTTATAGGTAATACACAAGCAATCACTCAAGGCTTGCACAACGTCACCCGCATCTTGTCCGTCAAATGAAAGCAGATAACGTACCGTTTGTATATCCAGCGGTTCACCCTTTTGTACCAAATCAATCATTTTATTCAGTACATAGACCGCTTTTTCGACACCCTCCTGTTCACCGCTGATCATCAAATTTCCTGCGCGGCTCACAATGCGTACTCCGCATCCGGCTTCGATGTTTTGGACATTTTCATCAAACGTTCCAAATAAGGCACGTAAAGTGTCTTCATTACCAATTGATATGATTTTTTCCATTAATTTTAACCCCCGACCTTATATGCTATATCCTCTATACATTGATACCGAGCTACCAAAATCAATTGCCCGTCTTGTGTTTTTTCTTTAATGGTTTTACTGACAATTTCAGCCCTAAAAAAATACTCTTTTTCTTTTTTGGTAAGTTCTGCCAGCGCTGCCGCTTTTGCTTGTTCGTAGGGAATCTCTTTTTTTATGACTTGAACATCTGTATATGTGTTTTTTTCAATAGAAACAGGTAAAGCAAAATCACCAAATTTGAGTATGTTTATCTTATTAGTTATATCATACTTATTATATGATATTTTCTTATTAAAATAAAGGGGTATTTTCAAATTAAATAAATTCAAGGTAAAAAAAGATTTCTTCTTTCCACTCGCTAAATGGAGGTTTTCATATAGCGGAGTCTCTGCCTTAAGTTCTCTAAATGTTTTTGCATTTATTGTCGCCATAGAATGAACAATGATGCTTTTTCCATAACGATCAATATATTCCCTACTAACCAACTTGTCTCCGGCGCACACCGAATCCCCAACCTCAACAAGAGGTGTACCGCTAGTGGTAATCATTGAAATGATTTGCCCATCTCTTGCGGCATATATATCGCACGGAGTACTTAAATCATAAATTTCAACTTTTTTGCCTGTTTTCTCACGCAATTCAATATACGCTGTTGTAGCGCGCATATTTACCGACACCCAAAAAACATCTTTATTTTGAATCAAAAATTGATTCTCAATAGATGTAATGTCAAGTCCAAAACGCCTCTTGCCAAAGCCAATCCCCAATTGCTCAAATTGCCTGATAATTTCGGTTTCAGTTGTCTTTTCATCGCATCCAAGTACTTTGACATCCCAAATAAAACAATTTAGTACACCAAGCAAAAAAAGGCTTAATAACGCTCCACCCAAAAGCCCCCATCTTCCGCGATACTTCTTATAAACCAGGCACGCGCTTTTATGAAGTATAATTTTATTTTCGGCATTGTAGCGAAAACAAATTTCTTGTAATACTTTAAAATCTTTTTCAAATATTTTTACCTCAATACTCTGCTCATCAAGTCTTTTTAGTTTCCAAAAATCAACACCTTTCCGATGAACAATATTCAATATGTGTTCACACTGTGAAGAGATTATTTTAACCGTGATAGTTCCTTTAAAAAAGTTTATAAATTTCGAAAGCATACCTCAACTCCTATTCAAAAACAAGTGAACTCAGCATACCACGAACAACTATAACATTTTCTAAAAACATATCCACTCTGAGTTTTTGCCCTTGAATTAAAACGCTACGCTCTTTCACCTGAATACGCACTATTGTGTCATTATATTCTATAATGCCTTTTGCGCCCTCAATAACCAATTCTTTTTGACCAAACAGTTCCATATGGGTTTGAGACACAAAAGCATTCTCAGGTAAATTCAAAGCACGAACAAACCCTTGCCACGCCGAATACTTTTTGTTTTTCATGGCGCAAAACTCCCGTTCTTTTTTAATATGATATATGATATATTTACTATAAGGAGTGGATAAATATGCGCTCACAAAGCAAGGTGATCACAACAATTATAATTTTATTTTTCTTTATTGTTATCTCACAAACCGTTCGTGCTTCGATTCAAAACTCACTGGCGCTTTGCGCCCAACTGCTTATACCATCACTTTTTCCTTTTTTCATAATCAGTGGTATGCTTTTTGATTTCGGCATTGATCTGATATTTCCGCCTTCACTATGTTGCTTTTTAATCAGCCTATTTTGCGGATTTCCTGTCGGAACAAAAAGCGTTTGTGATAGTTACACCCACGAAAATCTCACCAAAAGTCAAGCAAATATGCTTTTGCTTTGTACTGCAAACGCCTCCCCTGCATTTGTTGTAGTTGCCTTAGGAGAAACCATACTACAAAACAAAACGCTTGGTTATTTATTTTTTCTGTGCCAAACAATAAACGCAATATTACTTTATCTTTTATTTGTTCCAAAAAGCAAAAAAACCAAAGCTAAAGCAATCTCAAAAAACGTTGTTAGTTCATTAATAGATAATGCAAAATCAGCAACCGAGCAAATTCTTTTTGTATGCTCAATAACCATTGTTTTTGGAATTATATTCGATATAGCAGCACTCGTTTTAAAGGGAAATTTAATTAAATTATCAAGTTTGATTGAACTGCTTCACGGCATTTTAATACTAGATAAGAGTGATTTGACAATCATCGGAACAGCACTTGGATTTTCCGGTCTTGCAGTAATATCACAGTGCATATTTTTCATTAAAAAAACAGACCTAGAAATCAAATACCTGATTTTAGGAAAAATACAATCCGCCGCAACACTACCACTATTTATCAACGTATTTTTAGTGCCACATATCCGACAAAAAATTCTCTGCCTTTCAATAATTGTTTTGACAAACTTCGTCATAATGTGTATAATAAAATCCAAAGGGTGTGAAACAAAAGATGATTTTTTCAAAAAACATAGAAAAATGTTGTGCATATTGCGAAAGAGCAACAAAAGTTGCATTTAGAGAACAAGTGCTTTGTCCTCACAAAGGAATTGTAGATGCCGGAGCTTGTTGCCGAAAATTTATTTATACACCACTTAAACGTACACCGCAACCTCACGTACTTGCGACTGAACAATATTCAAAAGAAGATTTTGAACTTTAATTTTAAAAGGCTCACCGCTAAAAAGCGGAGAGCCTTTTTTATATTTCAGATTGAATACGTACAGAACGTGCAATTTCAGCTATAAATTCACTATTGGTCGGTTTACCTTTAGCATCATCAATAACATATCCAAATATAGAAGTTTGTGCCTCGAAATTACCGCGATCCCATGTTGTGCAAATGGCTGTACGTATGGCGCGTTCTACCGAGCAAGACTTGGTATGATACATACTCGCAATTTGCTGATATAAACCTTTTGTTATATTCTTAAGGATACTTTCATCTTTTGCAACCATCACGATGGCACGACGAACATATTGATATCCCAAAAGATTGGAAGGCATACCGATATAGTTGAGAGTTTTGATCACCTTGTCCTCAACCTTAAAGCTTTCTTTTGCCTGCATATCAGCACAATCATTTGCACCAACAAATTTTTCATCAACAAAATCATCAATAACTCTTGCTAAATATGTATAGTCACACGGATGAATAAAAAAGTAATCAGCCCCTCTATTCATCAGCCGTTTGGCAAGAAGATCATTAGCTGTATCGGAAATGCAAATAGACACAAAGGTTTCGTTAAAGCTATTCAAATTATCAAGGATACCAAGAAAATCAATTTTAGGCAAAAAAGCCTCACTCAAAATAACCATTGGCTTATTTGTATAAATGCTTTTAAGTGCATCGATGCCATTATGCTCGGGTTTAAGTATTTTGTATCCCAATGAAGATAAAATATCTTCATTAATTTTCTTTTTGTTATTACTGATAATTAAGATCGAAATATCTTTATGTTCCATTTTCTCACCGACTTTCGAAAATATCTATTGCAACGACAATTATAACACAAAAATTCCAAAAATATGTCGAAAAATGTCGAAAGTAATTTAAAAACAAAGGGCAAGTACAGTTCGTGTACTTGCCCATTTTGGCATTACAAAGTAGAGTCAGATTAATACTTTCTCTTGCGAGCTGCTTCTGACTTCTTCTTTCTCTTTACGCTGGGTTTTTCATAGTGCTCTCTTTTTCTGATTTCAGAAAGTACGCCGGACTTGGCACACTGTCTTTTAAATCTCTTTAAAGCACTGTCTAAAGACTCATTATCCTTAACGCGGATTTCTGCCACTGGTTTTCCCTCCCTCCGCTTTACGAAAGAATCCACAAAAATGCGGATAATAGAATTATACATAAAAAAGGTAGGCTTGTCAATATATTTATTCCAAAATTTTTATTTTGCAACAATATTTATCAGTTTACCTGAAACATAGATAACTTTTATAATTTGCTTACCTTCAAGCCAAGGTGCCAACTTTTCATCAGCACATACCGCGGCAAATACTGTGTCTTGATCATCGTTGGTACCAACCGTAATCTTACCACGTACTTTGCCCATAATTTGAACCGCGATCTCTACTGTTGCGCTAACGGTTTTGCTTTCATCGTATTCCGGCCAGTCGCTGTGATAAATATCACCCTCAAATCCGGCAAGTTCCCACATTTCTTCTGTAACATGAGGGGCAAACGGATTTAACAACTGAATAAAGATACGAAGTTCATCCTTTGTAACATTACCCTTTGCATACAACTGGTTAATTAAGCTCATCAATTGTGCAATGGCTGTATTAAACTTCATATTATCAATATCGCCGGTTACTTTTTTGATTGCCTTATGGAAATCACACTCAACTGCACTATCAATACCGGTACGGTCCTCTAAAATATCCATCAAAGAGAATGTACGTTCCAAGAATCGCTTACAACCCTTAATAGAATTTGTAGACCAAGGTGCGCTCTTTTCAAAGTCACCAATAAACATCTCGTACATACGAAGCGTATCAGCACCATACTGTTCCACAATGTCATCAGGATTAACGACATTACCGCGAGATTTGCTCATTTTCTCATTATTCTCACCCAGAATCATACCATGCGAAGTACGCTTAGCATAGGGCTCTTTGCAAGCAAGAACATCAATATCAAACAAAAACTTCGCCCAAAATCTCGAATAGAGCAAATGCAAGGTCGTATGTTCCATACCACCGTTGTACCAATCCACCGGCATCCAATATTCAAGAGCTTCTTTGCTGGCAATGGCGTCATTATTATGAGGATCTAAATAACGCAAGAAATACCAGGACGAGCCTGCCCACTGAGGCATAGTGTCGGTTTCTCTTTTGGCAGGTTTACCACACTTAGGACAAGTAGTATTCACCCAAGAATCGATTTTGGCAAGAGGACTCTCACCGGTATCAGTAGGCTCATAGCTTTCAACTTCAGGAAGTTTTAAAGGCAACTGATCTTCAGGCAAAGCCACATATCCGCAACAATCACATTTTACAATCGGGATAGGCTCACCCCAATAACGTTGACGAGAAAATACCCAGTCACGCAGTTTATAATTAACCTTTTTCTTACCAATCTCTTTTTCTTCCAAAAACTTGATGATCGCAACTTTCGCATCGGCAACCGACAAATCATTCAAAAATCCACTGTTAATCATCGTGCCGGTTTCAACGTCGGTAAATGCCTGTTCGGAAATATCTCCTCCTGCAACCACCTGAACCATAGGAATATCAAATAATTTGGCAAATTCGTAGTCGCGAGTATCATGTGCAGGTACAGCCATGATAGCACCGGTGCCATATGTCATCAACACATAATCGGAAACATAAATCGGAATTTCCTGATTGTTGACAGGATTAATACCTTTGATTCCCTTCAGTACTACACCGCTCTTTTCTTTAGCAAGTTCAGTACGCTCAAAATCAGACTTCTCAGATGCTTTTTTGCAGTAAGCAACAACGTCATCAAAATTGGCAATATCGTTCTCATGCGCCAAAATAAAAGGATGCTCAGGAGAAATAACCATATATGTAGCGCCAAACAAAGTATCAGGTCTGGTGGTGTATATCTCGAGTTTTTCTCCAACAGTTGTATCAAACCAAACAGACGCACCTTCGCTTCTGCCGATCCAGTTTTTTTGCTGTGTTTTTACTCTTTCAATAAAATCAAGATCATCCAAATCATCAATGAGTCTTTGTGCATACTCAGTAATCTTCAGCATCCACTGACTTTTTACCTTATGAATAACCTGACCGCTACAACGCTCACAAGTACCGTTTACAACTTCTTCATTTGCCAAAACAACTTTACAAGATGTACACCAGTTTACGTTCATCTCTTTTTTATAGGCCAAGCCCTTTTTGAAAAGTTGCAAAAAGATCCACTGTGTCCACTTAAAATAAGACGGATCTGTGGTGTTGATTTCTCTGGACCAATCAAAAGAAAGACCCAAACTCTTAAGCTGACTTCTAAAGTGATTTACATTGTTTTCCGTAACAATTGCAGGATGAATTTTGTTGGCAATAGCATAGTTTTCGGTCGGCAAACCAAACGCATCCCAGCCCATCGGATATAAAACATTGAAGCCTTCCATTCTCTTTTTGCGACTGATTACATCCAAAGCCGTGTATGAACGAGGATGGCCGACATGCAATCCCTGCCCCGAGGGATAAGGAAATTCAACCAAACCGTAAAACTTCGGTTTAGTATAGTCATTCTTTACCTCGAAGGTATGATGATCATCCCAATATTTCTGCCACTTTTTTTCTATTTTCTGAAAATCATATTTCATTTCCTTATTCCTCCTTGATCCAATTCTGTATGTCTACTTGAATTCCATCTGCCCACAATCTTTCAAGTTTATAAAATTCTCTGGATTGCTCGCAAAAAATATGAATCATAACACCGGCGTAATCCAAAAGCATCCATTTGCCGCCATCATTAATATCTTTATGAATCGGCTCCATTGAAAGCTGTTGGGTGATTTGATATTCAACCTCATCAGTCAATGCTTTAACATGGGTTGCAGAGGTACCTGTACAGATAATAAAGTAGTCTGTCATAACCGTAATATTATCAATTTGCAAGACCTCAATATCTTTTCCTTTTTTGCCATCCAAGCTCTGAATGGCCACACGTAAAATATCGTTATTTTGATTTGTCATTTTTATCCTCCGATGTCATTGATTTAAGCATCCAGTTGCGTGCCGCAACAGTTTGCGGATGCAAGAAAAAGCCTTTGCTCACTATATAAGTAATAGATCTATCAAAATTCATTAAAACTGCCCGATCCAAATCTGTTCGTGCAATTCTTCTCATATCCTCAACACCATCATAACTTCTGGCAGGCTCAATACTGTCTGCTAAAAACAAAATCTTATCAAGCATATTCATATTTTCTCTACCCGTTGTATGACATTTGATCGCATTGATAATCGTATTATCTCTAACGCCAAATTTTTCCCTTGCAAATAATGCTCCTGAAATCTGATGGTATATTTGGGGAGCACATTGATCTTCGGCGCTCAACCTATAGCGACGTTTGTCCAAATATGCAAGTTGGCGTTTTTTACCCCAGCATTTTGTCGCGTCATGTAACAAACATGCAAGATAAACTTGCAAGGTGTCCAACCCATAAATTTCTGCAAGACTTACTGCATATTCTGCCACGCGATAAGAATGTTCATACTTCTGCGGGGTTAAATTTTCGCGCAAATATTGATCAAGCGGCTCAAGCGCTTTCTTTCCATATAAACAGTATTGGACTTCAAGCGGTAATTTTTCATCCACTCTGCCGTTTCGTACCTGAGTTGAACTTACATCATAAATCGGCATACGAAGCACCGTACATTGCGCACCGTATTGTGATCGCAACCTTTGCTCCATTGGCTTTAATTTTGCAATATCCTCACTTGTTCTGGGCGCAGTCAAAATGGTACATTTTTTAAGAATTTCCTCAAATTTATACCACCGTTCAAATCCCAAAAACATATCCGAACCCATCAAAAAATAAATTTCATAGTCCGAATACTTTTCTGCCAAATACTCAACAGTTTCAATACTGTAACTTTTTCCGCCCTTTTGAATTTCCCAACCGCTTACCTCTACATTTCTTACGGTTGAGAAAAGCAGTTTTGTTGCCTTAAGGCGCAACTCATCACTTAAAAAATGTGCCGCTTGTTTGTGTGGAGGCATTGCCGTCGGCATTATTATAATTTTATCAAATTGTAATTGCTTTAACGTTTGCTTGAGCAAATGCAAATGTCCGGAGTGCGGCGGGTCAAACGTTCCTCCATAAAACAACAGTTTTTTCATATTTACCTCGGCAAAACAATTTTTCTGCTTTCAGGTTTTGAAGCAGGACGATAAAGAACGATTTTCTTGCCAATCACCTGCACGAGATTACTGCGAGTTTCCTTTGCAAGCAGTTCTGCAGTTTCGCGAATATCAAGCAGTGCAGTATCTAAAACTTTAAATTTGATAATTTCGCGTTTTTCCAAAGCTAAATCAAGTTGCTTTATAAAATTATCACTAATTCCCTCTTTACCGAGTTGAAATATGGTGTCCTCGGTTGAAGCAATGGAGCGCAAATGTGCGCGTTGTTTACTGGTAATCATTATTCTTTATCTCCCTGAATCTCTTTGATTTTTTTAACAAATTTTTCAAGTGCACGTCCACGATGACTGATTTGGTTTTTCTCTTCAGCAGTGATTTCAGAAAAGGTTTTTCCGTTAAATTCCAACGGGCAAAACATAGAGTCGTATCCAAATCCGCCGTCACCTGCTTCTTTTTCTGCCACATAGCCATGACAATAACCTTCCACCGTAAACTCGGTTTCGTCATCTAAAATACAGGCAATTGCACTGGTAAAATGCGCTGCTCGTTTTTCACCGGATAAGCCGTTCATTTTATTCATCAAATATACTCTACGCGAAGCATCATCCGGTTGATCACCATATCGGGCACTGTAAACACCGGGTTGTCCACCAAGAGCATCAACACACAATCCACTGTCATCAGACACAGTAGGCAGCTTGCATAATTCATATACGGCACGTGCCTTAATCATTGCATTTTCAGCAAAAGTGGTACCGTTTTCTTCCGGATCCACCTCGATGCCTGCCTGCTTTAGTGAAATAACATTTAATCCAAGCGTTGAAAAGATTTCCCCGAATTCTCTTAATTTGTGCGCATTGTTAGATGCCAATACAAATGTTTTATTCACCTGTTTCCTCCAAAACGAGTTTTTGTTTTGCAAATATCTCCTGACAGCCTTTTTCGGCAAGTTCCAATAATTTATTCAGTTCCTCGCGGGTAAAATCTCTTCCCTCACCTGTTCCTTGGATTTCAACAAAAGCACCGCTATCAGTCATAATAACATTCACATCCGCCATAGCACTGCTATCCTCAACATAGCACAAATCCAACATAGGCTCGTCTTCAACAATACCAACGCTGATTGCAGCCACCGCATGAGTTATGGGATCACGCTCAATCAAGCCATCTTTGAGCAGTTTGTTTACCGCCATTTTCAGCGCTATAAACCCACCGCTGATAGACGCTGTTCTGGTACCGCCATCAGCTTGTAAAACATCACAGTCGATCGTAATGGTGCGTTCACCCAATGCCTGTAAATCCACAGCACCTCGAAGCGCGCGGCCAACCAATCTTTGTATCTCTGCACTGCGACCGTTGAGTTTGAGTTTGGAAATATCTCTTTGATTGCGAGTTGAAGTGGCGCGAGGTAACATATTGTATTCAGCAGTTACCCAACCTTTTCCTGTGCCAACCAAAAACGGCGGAACACGTTCCTCAACACTTGCGTTACACAAAACCCAAGTGTTGCCGGCACAAAACAGTACACTTCCCTCAGCATATTTAGTAAAATCCTTTTGAATGCTCAATGGTCTGAGCTCATCATTTGCACGATTATCAATTCTCATTTTCTTTCCTCAAAATAAAGCTTTCACAAAATCTTCAGCAACAAAAGGTTGCAAATCATCCGCGCCTTCACCGACGCCAACAAGTTTAACCGGCAGTCCAAGCTCATTTTGAATCGAAACCACAATTCCGCCCTTGGCACTTCCGTCCAATTTAGTTAGAACAACACCTGTGATATCGGTTACTTTTTGAAACTCTCTTGCTTGGTGCACTGCATTTTGCCCCGTTGTTGCATCCAAAACAAGCAAAACTTCAGTAGATGCATCAGGTAGCTGCGTTTGAATTACTTTATAAATCTTTCCAAGTTCATTTAAAAGATTGACCTTGTTATGCAGTCTACCTGCCGTATCACAAATGATCACGTCACTTGATCTTGCCTTAGCCGCATTAATTGTGTCAAATACAACGGCAGCCGGATCTGCACCTTGCGCCTGCTTAATGATATCAACGCCAATTCTGTCTGCCCAGGTAGCAAGTTGTTCAACTGCAGCAGCGCGAAATGTATCTGCCGCACCCAAAATAACCTTCTTGCCTTGGTTTTTGAAGTTATTGGCCAGTTTTGCAGTCGTTGTAGTCTTACCTACGCCATTTACGCCTATCATCAAAATAACCGACGGTTTTGATTCAATGCAAAGCTTCGCATCTGCCGAGCTCATCATTTCGGTAATAATCTCTTGGAGCGCCTCACGGATCTGCTCAGGTTCTCTGATTTTTCCCTCTTTGGTGCGAACACGAAGTTGTTGCATAATCTCCATCGTCGTTTCGACACCCAAATCAGCCTCAATCAACGCTTCTTCTAATTCATCAAAGAGGTCCTCATCAATTTTACCAAAAGCCTTGAGTACGTTATCCAGTTTTTGATTTACGTTTTGTTTGGTTTTAGCAAGACCATTTTTAAGTTTCTCGAAAAATCCCACTTAAATTACCTACTTTACATTCAATTTGAGTTGTTTTTCCATTTCTCCGACATTGATGGTCAAAAGTTTAGACACACCCTTTTCCTGCATCGTTACACCATAAAGTACATCAGCTTCTTCCATGGTACCGCGACGGTGTGTAATGGTAACAAACTGTATTTTATCGCTGAATTTACGCAAATATCCCGCAAAGCGAGCCACGTTAACATCATCAAGTCCCGCCTCGATCTCATCCATAACGCAAAACGGAGTGGGACGAATTTTCAAAATAGCAAAATATAGTGCTATTGCACTAAAGGCTTGTTCACCACCGGAAAGAGAAAGAATGTTCTTAATAATCTTTCCGGGAGGCGCCACCTTAATATCAATGTTACAGCCGAGTACATCATCCGGATCTTCCAAAATCAATTCTGCTCTGCCACCGCCAAAAAGCTCTTTAAAGATCGAATCAAACTGCTCATTAAGCATATTGAAGCTTTCTGTAAAGATACTCTTCATCTGCGAAAGCAATTCAGTGATCAATTTTTCAAGATCACGCTTAGATGTCGTCAAATCATCAACTTGTTCCTTAAGGAAATCATGCCGTTTTTTGACATCCGCATACTCCTCAATGGAATCGAGATTAACATTACCGAGAGAGCGCATTTTGTTTCTGAGTTCAGTTGCTCTCTTTTTGGATGCCGAAACGTCATCAAGCTCAACGCGCTTGTTCTCTGCTTCAGTTACGGTGAGATTGTATTCATCCATCAATTTTGAAATCAGTGTTTCACTTTGTTCAGTGATGCTGACCAAACGGTTTTCAAGTCTTGTAGTTTCAGATAAAAGTTTTTCCTTAATGGCAAGTTTGTCCTTTTGCAAACCGCGGAGCATGGTTTGTTGTTTTTCATTATCTGCGCGGTTTTTAATCAAAGCTTCGGACTTATTTGCAAAATCACCGATAGATACCTTGCATGCTTCAAGCTCTTGCTCCAAAAGCGCCTTTTCTTCGTTTGCTTGTTGCATTATTTTCTTGGCGTTTTCGACTGCTTGCAAACGATCTCCCTTGTCCGCAGTCACTTGGTCCAATTGAAGTTGATACTGAGCAACAATATTGTCGATACCCTCAATTTCTTTGAAGATAGCACCTTCACTTAACTGACACTCAACAATATCACTCTTGACCTTCTCTGCTTTTTCGTGGTTTTCACCGCTCAGATTTTCAAGACTCAGCAATTGCTTCTCTACCTGCAGCATACGCTCACTCAGTTCTTCCATCTTAACAGTGGTTTGTTGCAGATGAGCACTATGTAATTCAATTGCGGCATCACATTGAGCAATATCATCCGTCATATTCTGGATAACCGCTTGATGTGAATCCAAAACAATTTGCTTATTTTCTTTAAGATGGTTTAACGTCAAAACTTTCTCATTTACGGTTTCTCTTTCCGCGTTAAGACCTTCCATCTTAGCATCAGCTAATGCATACTCTTCCTTGGCTTTCAGTGCAGATTTCTCTTTTTCAGAAGTGAGCGCCTCTGCTTCACTCAGTTCTTTCACTACTCTTTCCAGTTCAATACCGCGGCTGAGTAAGCCACTGCTCTGCCCTGCCGATCCACCCGTAAGAGAACCACCGACGTTTACAATCTGACCGTCTAAAGTTACAATACGGAATTTGTGTTCTGTTTTACGCGCCAATGCTGTTGCATTATCTAAATTATCAACCACAAGGATTCGGCCAAGCAAAAAGTCAGCAACCTTGGGATATTCTGTTTCAACAAGTTCTGAAGCCAAGCCCACAAAACCGGAATACTTTTTGAAATCAGATACGGTTAAGGTTTTGCCCTTGATTGTATCAAGCGGCAAAATGGTAACACGGCCGCCGTGTTGCGACTTCAAAAGGAAAATTGCTTTTTTGGCATCGCTTTCTGTTTTTGCGACAATGTTTTGTATAGCACCACCCAAAGAGGTTTCAATAGCAGTGATATACTTTTGAGGTACGCGGATCAACTGAGAAACAGAACCGCAAATTCCCTGCAGTCTGCCATTTTCAGCCTCGCGCAATACCATTTTAACGCTTCCTTGATAACCCTCAAGATGCTTTTCCATATCTTTAAGCATTTGCAAACGATTGCTCTTTTGGGTTTGGATATTCTGTGCATTTTCAAGTTCTGCCTGAGCGCGTTCAAAAGCTTGTAATTTAATATCGCTCAAACGTTTGATACCGCTTTCAACGTTAGAAAGTTCTTGAAGCTTTTCTTCACACTCTTTGATTTGTGAGTCAATATCCTCAATTTCAGCCACAACTTGCGTTACTTCCGGCTTTTTTTGTTCCAAGTTGCCAACGGTTTCTTCCTTATGCGCTTTCAAAGAAGTGATTTGGGTTTCAACAGAAATAGCCTCAATTTTCAAGCTGTTTTTTTGTTCAGCCAACTGCGCCATCTCATCACGAATTTGACGCGTTTCTTGCTGTTGCCCTTCATTCTTGAGTGAAAGTTCATCCAACTCTTTGTAAAGAGCTGTCATTTTTTCCTGACATGCTTGAATCAGTTTCTTCTTTTCATCACTTTGCGCAACGCACTCGTCCATTTTAGCAGACACTTCAGTTCTACGGTCATCAATAGATTTCATTTCCGTTTCACTCTTTAATATGTCTTGCTCCATATAGGCAATACGGCTTACCAAAACGGCAATTCCGGCCTGTTTTTCTGCTACACTTTCTTCTGCAGCACTTACGGCCTGGCGTACATTTTCAATTTCAATATTAATTTCTTGGTTTGCGGTAAAAGAAGAACTGATATCACGATCAATATTATCAAGTTCCTTGCTGACATCCGACAATTGCCCTGCAGCAATTGAATAATCCTCTTTGAGTTTGGCGCTTCCCTCTTTGATTCTTTCAATCTCATACATCCAAAGGGAAATATCAAGCGTGGTTTTCTCATCACGATACTCAAGATATTGTTTTGCTTTTTTGCTTTGGGACTCCAGTACGGGCAAACGCTCACTGAGTTCACCCAAAATATCATTCAATCTAACAAGATTATCCTCTGTGGATTGAAGTTTTCTGGCGGCCTCGTTTTTGCGATAACGATATTTAGAGATACCTGCAACTTCTTCAATTACCGAACGGCGATCATCGCTCTTGGGTGATAAAATCTCAGCAATCTTACCCTGACCGATAATGGAATAACCATCTTTACCTAAGCCGGTGTCCAAAAAGAGTTCATTAACGTCTTTTAAACGAACCTGTTGCTTATTGATGAAATACTCACTCTCACCACTGCGATAATAACGGCGAGAAACCGTCACTTCATTGTATTCAACCGGAAGTGCATGGTCACTATTGTCAATTGTAAGCGCAACCTGCGCAAACCCTTGCGGACGACGCTTGGCGGTACCGGTAAAAATAACGTCCTCCATTTTAGAAGAGCGCAGTTGTTTACCGGACTGCTCACCCAATACCCAACGAATCGCATCGGAAATATTACTTTTACCGGAACCGTTAGGTCCGACAATGGCAGTAATACCATCAGGAAATTGAATATTTATTTTATCCGGAAATGATTTAAATCCTTGAATTTCTAAACTTTTTAAATGCAAATGTCGCACACCCTTATCTTGCGCTTACACTATGGTAAGGCTATTATAATATAATTATATAATATTATAACAAAATATAATATATAAATCAATATATTAAAACATAAAAAAGTCCTCAAACGAGGACTTTTTTATAAATTTCTATAAAATTTTACGTTTAATACATGCCGCCGCCCATTTGACTCATTGCAGCAGCATTGGCAGCATCGGCTGCAGGGTCTTTTTTATCAGCCACAATGCTTTCGGTTGTAAGAACCATAGCAGCAATACTGGCAGCATTTTGCAGTGCAGAACGGGTTACCTTGGTCGGATCAACGATACCTGCTTCAAACATATTGCAGTATACTTCGTTATAGGCATCAAAACCGTAATCAATGTTCTCATTGTTACGAACGTTTTCAACGATTACGCTGCCTTCCAAACCACAGTTAACGGCAATCTGACGAATCGGTGCTTCAACAGCTTTACGAATAATGCTGACACCTGTCTTTTCATCACCATCAAGTTCGGCATACAATTTATCCAAAGCGGCAATGGATTTAATAAGAGCAGTTCCCCCGCCGGCAACCATGCCTTCCTCAACTGCCGCTTTAGTTGCAGACAAAGCATCCTCAATGCGCAGTTTTTGCTCTTTCATTTCGGTTTCGGTAGCAGCACCGACTTTAATTACAGCAACACCGCCTGCCAATTTGGCAAGTCTCTCCTCGAGTTTTTCTTTATCAAAGGCAGAAGTTGTAGTTTCAATAGCAGAACGAATCTGATTTACGCGATCTTTGATTGCTGCGCTGTCACCATAGCCATTAACAATAATAGTATTTTCTTTTTGTACCTTGACCTGACCTGCATGACCCAACATATCAACAGTAGCACTCTTAAGGTCATAGCCGAGTTCTTCGGAAATTACCTGACCACCGGTTAAAACAGCAATATCTTGCAGCATTTCTTTTCTTCTGTCACCAAAGCCGGGTGCCTTAACAGCAACGCAAGAGAAAGTACCGCGAATTTTGTTGACAATCAATGTCGCAAGTGCTTCACCCTCAATGTCCTCAGCAACGATAACCAATTTTTTACCGGTCTGCATAATTTGCTCAAGCAACGGTAAAATTTCTTGAATATTTGTGATCTTTTTATCGGTAATCAAAATAAATGCATCGTCCACTACCGCTTCCATTTTGTCAGTATCCGTTACCATATAGGGAGTAATATAGCCGCGGTCAAACTGCATACCTTCCACTACATCACTGTATGTTTCGGCAGTTTTGGACTCTTCAACAGTAATAACACCATCAGCAGAAACCTTTTCCATAGCCTCTGCAATCAAAGTACCAATACCCTCATCCCCTGCGGAAATAGTGGCAATTCTTGCAATATCCTCTGTGCCGTTAATCTTTTTGGAATTAGCAACAACTACATCAACCACAGCGTTTACCGCTTTCTGAATACCTTTTTTCAGAACCATAGGATTGGCGCCTGCGGCAACGTTTTTCATTCCCTCACGAATCATAGCCTGTGCCAAAAGTGTAGCAGTAGTTGTACCATCACCGGCAATATCATTGGTTTTGGTAGAAACTTCTTTAACCAATTGTGCGCCCATATTCTCAAAAGCATCGTCGAGTTCAATATCTTTAGCAATGGTCACGCCATCGTTAGTGATTAACGGAGAACCGTATTTTTTGTCCAGAACAACGTTTCTGCCCTTGGGACCCAAAGTAATTTTAACAGTGTCAGCCAGTTGATCAACACCTCTTTGCAGTGCTTTTCTGGCCTCTTCGCCATACAGAATTTCTTTTGCCATAACAAAAACTCCCTTTCTTACTCAACAATAGCGAGAATGTCGCTTTGTTTTACAATGATATATTCTTCTCCGTCCAATTTGATCTCGGTTCCGGAATATTTGCTTGTAATAACGCGGTCACCAACCTTGACGTTCATTTTGATTTCCTGACCGTCAACCATGCCACCGGGGCCAACTTCCAAAACCTCGGCAATTTGAGGTTTTTCTTTAGCTGATGCAGTCAAAATAATACCGCTTTTTGTTGTCTCTTCTGCTTCAGTCATCTTAACAACAACTCTATCAGCAAGGGGTTTGATCTTCATAATATATACCTCCAAACGATAATTTCAAACATTAGCACTCTTTGCTATCGAGTGCTAAAAACATAATAACATATTTTTACTAAAATGCAAGTCTTTTCATAAAAAAAGTTTAAAATATAAATTTAATTTGCATTTTCTATTTTGTTTCGACAGGGTTTTTAAAATATTGAAAAATATTACAGGTAAGCATACCGTTGTATATCTTTCTCTTTTTGTCGGCACGCCTACCGATTTGTTCTTCAAAATCAGACTCTAAAGGTGCAATCGCATACAAACGGTGTCCCGGTAATATCAAACAATTCATCTTGTGATAAACCTCACTTGCCTGTTTGGTATCCAAAAGTCGTTCACCATACGGCGGATTGGTAACAATTACACCGCGTTCACCCTTTGGCTTAAAATCGGCAACATCGGCACACTCTGCCCACAAGCCTTTTTTAATGCCTGCAAGTGTAGCATTATGACGGGTCAATTCAACCGCTTTTTTATCTATATCCGAAGCAAAAACGATCGGCTCTCCCAACGGTTTTCTGCGCTCAAGCGCCTCTGTTCTGATACGTGCCGAAAGCCCCATCGGTACGCAATCCCAATATTCATAATCGAATCTACGCCCAAGACCCGGCGCCATATCTGCCGCCATCATAGCCGCCTCAATAGCAATGGTTCCCGAACCACACAGTGGATCATAAAACGGAATGCCCGGTGAATATCTGGAAAGGGACACCATTGCGGCTGCAATGGTTTCTCTAAGCGGCGCAGCACCCGATTGAGAACGGTATCCTCTTTTATACAAAGCCGCGCCACTGGTATCTAAATATAGATATGCAACATCTTTAAAAATCATAAACTGAATTTGAACTCGCGGCTCACTTTCTTCAAAGTGAGTTATGCCGTAAATCCCGCCCAATCGACTGACCGCCGCTTTTTTAATAATGCGCTGACAATCAGGAATCGAATGAAGTTTACTTTTCAGTGATGTTCCCTTAACGGGAAAAGCATTAAGCGGCCCGATATAGTCCTCCAGTGGCAATTTCTTAACGCCCTGAAAAAGTTCTTCGAAACTTTCTGCCTTCCATCTTCCAAGTTCAATTAAAACACGTTCCGGTGTTCTTAAAAACATATTTGCTCTTGCCACGGCTTCAAAATCGCCCAAGAACACAACACGTCCATCCATCACTTCGTCAATTTCATAACCCAAACGAACAATTTCATCTTTTACAATGCTCTCAAGCCCGAAAAGGCACGGAGCCACCAATTTCATTTTTTCCATATTTCACCACAAAAGTTTGCCGCCCAAGCAATTCAGGCGGCAAATATTTAAACCTATCCCATCAATTGATTCATTCTCTCCGTCAAATCCTCAGCGGCATTATAACCCATACGTTTTTGACGGTTGTTCATCGCAGCAACTTCAATAATAATTGCCAAGTTTCTTCCGGGTTTAACAGGGATTGTCAACGTCGGCAACGGTACATCCAAAATATTTGTATACTGGGTGTCCAGACCAAGTCGGTCATACGTCTTTTCGCTATCCCAATTCTCAAGATTGATAATCATATCAATATTCGCGTGATCCTTAACTGCACCAACACCAAAAATCTGACGTACGTTGATAATGCCGACACCACGAAGTTCAATAAAATGTTTAATAAGATCAGGAACCGATCCGAGCAAAGTATCTGTGCTGATTTTACGAATTTCAACAGCATCATCAGAAATCAACGTGTGCCCACGTTTGACAAGTTCCATTGCAGTTTCGCTCTTACCAACACCACTTTCACCAACCAATAAAATGCCTTCACCATACATTTCAACCAAAACAGCATGACGTGTAATGCGTTTGCCAAGATATGAATTGAGAAAAGGTATAAGTTCAGTAATTAATTGCGAAGTATGTGATGCAGTGCGCAATACTGCGACACCATATTTCCTTGCATTTTCAAGAATTGCAGGATATGGCTCCAGATCTCTGGTAATAATTAAAGCAGGAAATTTGAATGAAAACAGACGTTCCAAAGCCTCATCTTTTTTCTCAGAACTCAATCCGCCCAAATAGCTAAACTCCGCCATACCCATAATCTGCAATCTGCTCTCATCAAAATAGTCAGAAAACCCTGTGAGCAGTAAGCCGGGACGATTAACGTCATTAGACCGAATTTTAATTTCTTCCCCATTTTCCGGCATATACAAGATTTCAAATTTATTCTTTTTTATTAGTTCACCCAAACGAAGAAAAGCATTTGGTTCCATAGACTTTCTCCTTGTTAATTTTTACTAAAAACAGTATAACATAAATTTTCCAAAAATAAAATAATATTTTTATTTTTTTGGAAAAAGTATTGAGGAAAATTCATAATTGTATTATAATAACTTCAATGCGCCCGTAGCTCAGTTGGATAGAGCGTCAGACTCCGACTCTGAAGGCCGCTGGTTCGACTCCAGTCGGGCGTACCATAAAAAATCCTGATTTGTTACTTACAAATCAGGATTTTTAATATTATTTATAAACCGCATATGTGATGACAGGATTGTGATCAGACATATCCATAAAATCGCCATCTTTATCCATATAATAATTTTGCATCATCTCATATTTTTCAACATCCATAGCAGAGGTGTTTACATAGCAGAAATCCACAGTACTGCAACCATCGGAATCGATTGCCGCATCCACCGACGGTTGATAAACACCGCCGCGCATCAAATATTCAGTATGAGGTTTAGCGTCAATCTTTGCATTATAGTCACCGGTCGCAAACAGCGGTGCTTCTCCAACGGTTTCCTCCCAAAATGTCACAAGTTCTTCTGCCTCACTTGAGCGCAAGAATTCTCCCATTTCTATATCACGATTTACACCGTCGGCAGCCATTGGATTGATAGACATATGGGTATTGGTTACATACAATTCCTTGTTTGCCGCCTTATCCTTAAGTTTTACCCATTGATAATAACGGTTATAATCTTCCCAATAATATGTACATCCACTGTTTTCCAGTTCAAAACGACCCTTGCGATACAAAATCACAAGACCTGCCGCAATATTCATTTGCTTGGCGCCATATTCAAGTTCTTCACCAATAGCGCGAATTTCGTATTTATCCGAAAGGCCTTTTTTAATAGCATCAAGCCAATTAAAACTCTGAACAGTGTCCACCTCTTGCAAACCAACAATATCAGCATCCGTTTCCAAAATAAACGGAATGATACGTTTGGCGCGTTCCTCAGGCGAATCAAACGTTTGACCGCCGGTATTATAAGACAAAATATTAAAACTCAGACACGAAATCTCTTGTGTAGAAGCAGGAGCATCTGTATTGGTATCCGCAGGTTTTTCATCAACAGGTGCACCACAGCCGCCAAGGCAAAGCAACAAAACCAATAATAAAGCAATATATCGTTTCATAAATTACCTCCGAAGTCTTTTTTTAATTATATAGCATTTAAAAGATAATTGCAAGGCTTTAAAATTAGTAATCCCGTTTTGCCAAAAGCAAAACGGGATTATTTTGTTATATTAATTCCACGGAACCTCAGAGGTCAAAAGTTGATTGAAATAAGCAATATTTTCGTTTTCAAGTGTTCCTTTATAATTTCCGGAGAGAAATGCGGCTATGTTTTGATCAAACTTTGCCCAACTCTCAACTTCTTGTTCAGGACAAATCGGGTAAAACATTGCACCGTTTGCATGTGCTGCCGCCAAATCACCGGGGGCATCACCAACCATCAATACGTGATTTTCTCCATATTCTTCGAACAAGGATGCAATAATTTCTTTTTTACTACCCGACTCTTGACCCTTAACGGCTGTTACATACTGCAACAAATCATGTTCCGCCCATTCGCGTTCAAGCGCTTTTTGCTGGGTTGCAGAAACAATAACAATATCAGCCACTTCAGCAAGTTTCGCAAGACTCTCGCGCACCTTCGGAAACGGTGGCACATTGCGCACCAATTCCGCCACACGCTCATTTACGTTGTGAGACCACTCCAGCACGTTGTGCATCTCATCTGACTCAGGATGTTCATCAATATACTTTTGAATTCCGTCGTTTGATAACGAAGCACCGCTCGCAACATAAGCGCGCAGTTCTTTCATTTCAGGCACAGCAAAGCCGCGCTGTTTAACTTGGGAACGCTCTGCAAGTAAATCCAAAGACTTAAGAAGTGACAAAATACGATGAATTCCGCGGTCAGCTGAATATAAATTGGCAAAATCCCATGCATCACGGGCATATCTGGAAACTGCCTGCAAATTAAAATAGTTGATATATGCAGGGCAAAAACACTCTTTGTGCTTTACTTCCATTGTGTCAAAAACACAACCGTCAGAATCAATACATACCAAAAATTTCTTAGACATTTTTGTTCTCCTTAAAACAAAAATTTCTCAAAGGCTTTAGCAAGGCCGTTATCTGTGTTCAAGCAGGTAACATAGTCTGCAGCCGCCTTAACATGATCAGGCGCATTTTCCATAGCAACACCAACACCACAAGCTTCAATAACGCACAAGTCACTGGGAGAATCTCCGATTGCCATAGTTTCTTCATAAGAAATTCCAAGTGCACCCAAAACAGCGTCAACTGCTTTGAGTTTATCAAGTCCTCGATGTGAAAACTCGAGGTTGGGGCCTACGCCCTCACGGGTATGTACAATATATCCGGTGGCACTTACTTTATCATAAATTTCCTGTTGCAGTTCTTCCGGAATACCGTAAATGTTCATTTTTTCTACACCAACATTGTTTTTAAGGAAAAACTCCGAGGGTTTCTCAACGGTAGAAAAGCAGTTGTCACGAACATACCATACATGGTGTTCGGGAACTTTGCTCATGTCGAAAGGTTCGGTAACGGATTTTTCGAAATAAATAGTTGCATTTGCGGCAATTTCATTATATAAGCCTTTGCCTTCAACGATTTTAAACAATTCTGCTGCTTGCTCAGCAGGAATCAAATCTTCATAAAGACTCTTGTTTTCCAAGCGATCATATGCTCTGGCACCGTGACAAGACACAAAGTAACGCAAACCTTCTTGTGTAAGCAATTGAGGAGGTAACATATCAAATACTCTGCCTGTACACGGAATTACCTGAATCCCCAAAGAAAGTGCCTTTTGAATAGCTGCCATATTCTCTCTTGAAATAGCCACCTGGCTTTTGGCAAGTGCTGTGCCGTCCATATCCATTAAAACTGCGCGAATTTTCATAACATACACCCCTTCATTGTTTTTTCTTTATTATATAATTGTTTTCATTTGTATTCAATTACAAAAAAACACAAAGAACATTGCAAAAAGAAACATTTTCTGTTATACTTATCTTAAGAGGTGATTTCATGGAACTAAACATTACTGCAGCAAAAGAAAATTCCCCCAAACCCTCACTACGTCCGCGCAATATGCACTCGCACAATACCTATGAAATTTATTTATTCTTAAACGGTGACGTTGATTATCAAGTAGAGGGAACTCGTTTTCACTTAGAACCCGGGGATCTGGTACTTTTGCGCAAAGGAGAGGTGCATATACCCAGAATTCTTTCTTCAGCAACTTATGAACGTATGCACATAAATTTTGATATCAATGAGCATTCACAATTCGGAGCGTTACTTTCTCCGTTCAACAATCGTCCCCTGGGTCACTTTAATCATTATTCAGCATCTCTTTTTCCGCAAAATCGTTGGAAAGAATATATCGAAAAAATTTGCGACGTAGATGATAATTTACAAAAAATTTGTTATTTATTGCCACTGCTTAGCGATCTAAAAGAAGCGCAAAACATTGTACAGGCAGTACCGAACGTTGAGGCTCGAGATGTCATCAGCGAAATCGTTCGCTTTATTAACCAAAACCTATCTGCTCCACTTTCGCTCGAATTGTTAAGTGAACAATTTTATTTAAGCAAGGTGCATCTCAACAGATTATTCAGACAAGCAATGGGAACAACCATCTGGGAATATATCACACTAAAACGCCTATATATCGCCAAAGAAATGTTGGACCATGAACATCGTCCAACTGAAATCTATGCCGACTGCGGTTTTCGTGACTACACCACATTCTTTCGTGCATATAAAAAACATTTCGGTGCTTCCCCATCCGCACATATGAAAAGCTATAAGTAATTAACAACAAATCGCTCAAATCGGTTCGATCCCAAATAAGATTGAAAACGAAAAAACGACCCCCTATTGTGAGTCGTTTTATTCTTTGGTGGAGATAAGCGGGATCGAAATGCTTTTGCCATAGGCAAAAGATTAAAGGATGCCCCCACTCACTCGTCCTTTTTGCAAAAAGGACAACCGCTCGGGGATGGCAATGCGGTTCGATCCCAAATAAGATTGAAAACTAAAAAACGACCCACTGTTGTGAGTCGTTTTATTCTTTGGTGGAGATAAGCGGGATCGAACCGCTGACCTCTTGAATGCCATTCAAGCGCTCTCCCAGCTGAGCTATACCCCCAAATGTTTTGCAACGAAATATATTATAGCAGATTTTCTAAATTTGTCAAGAATAAAAGCAAAACATTTTTAAATAAAATAAAAATTTGTATCCCAGGCTAAATTGTGCGGAAAATGCCTGATATAAACTTTATATTCATGCTGCATTTGCAAAACTTGCAAAGGAATAGAAAAGATATCCTCAGAACGATGATAGGCGGCAATAATCATTTTTGGTTTTTGCTCAGCAATTATATTTTTCATTCCTACCAAAGCGGCCCTTTCTTCCCCTTCCACGTCCATTTTAACAAGAGTAATCGGTGCCGCGCCAAAAAAGGCATCCAACGAACAAACAGGAACTGTCTTTCCTTTTTTACTTATTGAAGTACCGCGACCCGCAGAAAAGACTTGTATTTCACCATCAAAATCGGATACTGCCGATAAAATCGGCTGGAAATCTTTTAGATTCTTGGTGTTTTCACAAAGTTTTAAATAGGTTTTTTCGTTAGGTTCAAATGCATATATTTTCCGATAAGCGTTCACAGAATTCAAAAAAGTTTCAACGGTATCACCGCGATAAGCGCCAACATCTACGTAAATTTCATCATCATGCAACGGCAATGAATCAAACAAACCGCCGTCATATTGACACTCACGAAGTTTGTCTGTCAGTCCCGAAAGCTTAAACTCAATGATCTTTTGAAATGTATCCTTCGACTCTTTGTCCGCCAAAGCATCATAAACTTTTTTGATCTCATTTTTATATCTGACAGCAAAAGAATGATCAAAAATATTGTCACCAAAAACCGGAACATCGGGGCAAAGTACAATGTGATTGAGTGAAAGAATTTTTATGTAATCCAAAACAGATTGCCTGTTACTGCCAAAGCAGACCAAAATAATCATATCAGGAAACTCTTTTACCAAATCGCTATACTTGGTTACTGTATAGCCGCAAAACTCCTGCCCACGCACAAAATCGTCACTGGCAAAGATACCGACAGCACACTTCCCGATTTTTTCAAGTTGTTCAATAACACGTTGCGCTCCATTTCCCATTCCATACAGGACAATAGGCTTTGTTGTTTCTTTCAAAAAATCCCAAATATCCATTCTCTTCTTCACTTTCAATAAAACAGTGCAAACAGTATACCATTTTTAAGTAAGAATGTAAAGAATCTAAAGAATTGATAAAGAAATAAGTGTCATACTAAAATTGAATAAATAAAAGGAGGGTAAAAAATGAAAAGAAAAATGTCTGTAATCAGCGGTGTGGCCGCATGCGCTTTGTTGGGCGCAAGCATGGGTTGTTTTGTGAATATGATGCGCACCAAAAAAACACCTCTTCATAAAACAGCGGGCAGTGCTATAAAGTCGGTTGGCTCAATGATCGAGCATATGAACTTCTAAAAAATAAGCGGCAGTTGCCGCTTATTTTTTAGTGGCAAACGGGGCATTGATATCAGACAAATAACTTCGTATCTCCCCTGCCGCAACTCGTGCCTCAAACGCTTTATCTTCATTCAGATAATCGCGAATTCTTCCCATAGAAACGCAGATGATTTCCTGTTCATTCTTTGGCATAATCAAGTCAAGCCAAATTTGTTTTTTATCAACATATAACTGCATTTGTTGGTATGTTTCATGCATTTCCTTATCGATGTTTTCAAATTGCAATTTTGATATCATTGCAAACATATCGTCACTAAAACGATTTAAAAAGATTGTTTCAAACGTACAATAGGAAAATAAAAATATTAAAATTATGCTGATTTTAACGAGTGTTATTTTCATTGTTTTAATACCATATAAATTTTTCTTTCATCATCCATCATCATAATAAAAACATCTTTTGGAGATTTGATTTTTCTCTCTTTGAGTTGCCCCTCGATCCACTTGTCATTAACGCCGCATTCCCTAATATTTGGTTTCATCAATTTTCCGTCCATAATCAATAAATGTGGAAGACCTGCAGATTTTGAAACCTTTATATCCATATCATCAGCGCAAAGTGCGCGTTTATTTTCACGTTGAATAATACTAAGCTGACCGTTGGTTTCCAAAACAGCGTAGTCAATTTCTTCCAGGGTTGCAATTCCGTTATTTCGCATAACCTCCATAATATCATCAATAGTTACGCGAGCCTGCTCCATCTCTTTTTGCCGAAACTCACCTTTATAAACCAATATCAAAGGTCTACCATAAAAAAAGCTTCTGACACCAACGAATTTAAGTGTAATCAACGAAGTCAGCAATTCCAAACCTACCAGCGCAAAAATTGGAATAATTGCATTTAACAGAGGTGAATTTCTATCCTGAATGGGCATAGATGCTAATTCAGAAATCAAAATCGTTACTACCAGTTCAGATGGTTGCAACTCCCCTATCTGTCGTTTTCCCATCAGGCGGACAGCTAAAATAACCATAAGATACATAATAATGCAACGAAACAAGACAATCCACATTTCCCTGTCCTCCTTTTTATATTATTCTTCAACCTACAACAAAAAATATGCAAAGAAGCCCGCAGTAAAACCGCAGGCTTCTTTGCTATTAAATTTTTTTAAAAAATCTTAAAGATCCACTTGCTAAAAGCGCATTCAACGCCCCTGTCAAAAAAGCGCTGAGTAGCAATATCGGCAAATAACCAATAATATAATAACTTCGTAGTATTATACAAGCGCAAAGCACCTGACCGATATTATGAAAAGTGGCTCCGGCAATGCTGATACCAAAAATCGAAAACCACTTTTCATTATGATTCAAAATTGCCATCACAAGCCAAGAAAACAGTCCGCCACTGACCGACATTGCAAAGCTAACAGGTGTGCCGAATAAAAGCGCCACCACACAACATCGTACCACAACAATTAACAAAGAACTTTTAAAATCAAGTTGTTTCAATGCCACCAAAGTCACAACATTGGCAATGCCGAGCTTAATACCCGGTAATGGCAATAAAGCATGAATCGGAATATACTGCTCTAAAACCGCCAAAACGATCGCAAGGGCCGTCAAAACGCCAATTAGGGATATCTTTCTTGCATAATTCATCTGATAATCACATCCCAATCTGCCTTATCGTTTCGGGCTGTAATAACCACGCCATTGGGAACACAACAGATCACACCACCATCGCGCGAAAGCGGCAAACTATGTACACATAAGCGATCCGGACAGGTCGCCTCTGTTACATAAATTTTTCCTTCTTGAATCAAAATAGCGTTTTGGTATTTTCCCTCGACCAAAAGCTCTTTTCCATCAAGTCTTGTGTCACTCAAATCCAAGGCATAAAGCGTTTTTCCGCCTTGCTCCACAGTTACTCTGGTGCTTTCGTTTTTAGCAAAAAACAGCAAAATCAGGGTCGCCAATGCCAAAACAAACAGATATATCAAGATATCGCCTTTTTTAACAAACGGTTTAGCGAACATATTCAAAACCAAAGTCGTAAATCTCAACAGTGTCGCCTTCTTGAATACCACGTTCCTCCAGTTCATCCATTACACCATTAGAACGAAGCACTTTCTCGAAATATGCAATCGACTCGCCATCCGAGAAATTGATGCCGGCCATAATCTTGCGAATAAACTCACCCTCAACCTTATAAACGCCATCAACCTTTTCAACGGTAAAGGCATGACTTTTTTCTTCAACGGGTTTTTCGGGTTGAAAATCAGGCTCAAATACAATTGTTTCAGGCAACTGTTCGAGGTCTTGAATTGTTTGTGCAATCAATTCTTTTATTCCCTCACCTGTGACGGCGGAAATCTTAAAGAATTGATACCCTTTTTCTTTCACGTAAGATTCAAATTCTGCGGCTTTTTCTTCGTCGAATATCGAATCCGCTTTATTTCCCACAACAATTTGCGGTCTTGAAGCCAACACTTCGCTGTATTTTACCAGTTCCTCGTTAATCGTCTCAAAATCAACGATAGGATCTCTGCCCTCACTGCCTGAAAGGTCAACCACATGCAACAGTAAGCGGCAACGCTCAACGTGACGCAAAAATGCATGACCAAGACCAACGCCCTCACTGGCGCCTTCAATGATACCGGGAATGTCAGCCAATACAAAAGACTTGTCCTCAAACATCTCAACAACGCCAAGATTAGGTGTTAACGTCGTGAAATGATAGTTTGCAATTTTGGGTCTTGCTTTGGATACTCTTGACAAAAAGGTCGATTTACCAACATTAGGAAATCCAAGCAAACCAACATCAGCAATGAGTTTGAGTTCTAAACGAATATCAAACTCCTCACCCTCCTGACCGGGTTTGGCAAATCGAGGAATTTGTCTGGTCGGTGTGGCAAAGTGCTGATTTCCCCATCCGCCATTGCCGCCCTTAGCAGCAATAAAGGGTTGGTCATCAGACATATCTTTCATCAAACGTCCCGTTTGCGCCTCACGAATCAAAGTGCCCTTAGGAACCTTGATAATCAAGTCTTGTGCGCTACGGCCGGTGCAATTATTTCCTGCACCGTTTTCACCGGGCATGGCCGCATACTTTCTCTTATATCGAAAATCCATCAAGGTATTCAGATGCTGATCCGTTACAAATACGACGTTGCCGCCTCTACCGCCGTCACCGCCATCGGGACCACCGGCATTAACATACTTTTCTCTATGGAAAGAGACCGCGCCGTCGCCGCCTTTACCTGCCTTGATATGAATTCTTGCAATATCAATAAACATTGCACTACACCTCACTTATCAAAAAATCCCGAACTGTCGTTCGGGATTTTGAATGTTACTGTTCTACGGCGTAAACAGAAACTTTCTTTCTGTCTTTGCCCATTCTTTCGAACTTAACTTTGCCGTCTACCAAAGCAAACAAAGAATCGTCCGAACCACGACCGACATTGTTGCCGGGATGGATCTTAGTACCTCTCTGCGTTACCAGAATGTTGCCGGCCAAAACAAACTGACCGTCAGCTCTCTTAACGCCAAGACGCTTGGACTCGGAATCTCTGCCATTCTTGGTAGAACCCATACCTTTTTTATGTGCAAAAAGCTGAATATTAATTCTCATTTGGTTACACCTCCATAATCTCTAAACAAATATGCTCCGGATAATCCTCTTGCAACTGACCTACACTTTTATGCAGGGCGGCAAGCAAACCGGAAAATGTCAAATCAGGGAACTCAACCGTGCATTCCAAATATGCTTGGTCAACCCGATATGCAATCGGCACATCAAATTGCTCAGCACAAACAATGCAAAACTGTGTCATCGAAGAAATCGCAGCACACACGATATCCTCACCCTGTGCGGCATATCCACTGTGACCCTCACAGCGAAATCCGACATACTCTTGTTGCTTTTGCAACAATGTAAGCGTTGTCATTATGCCTGAATGGCAGTAATCTGAACCTTAGTGTAAGGCTGTCTATGACCTTGCTTACGACGATAATTCTTTTTGGGTTTCATCTTGTAAACAATGACCTTAGCGCTCTTACCGGTTTTAACCAGACTAGCCTCAACCTTTGCATTATCGATATACGGAGTACCAACTCTGATATCAGAACCGTCACCGACAGCAATGATCTTGTCGAAAACAACTGTGGAGTTCTCTTCTCCTGCCAGCTTTTCTACGAAGATAACATCGCCTTCCTGCACTTTGTATTGCTTACCACCGGTTTCAATGATTGCGAACATTACAAAGCACCTCACTTTCTTTTTCAAAAACTCGCTACATAAGGTTTGGTTTCCCAATTAGACCCCACATAAGCGGCAGACGTTATTATAACATAACAGATATGGTTTGTCAACCTTTTTATTTTACAGTTTATCGCATAATCAAAGCAAGAAAATCATTGCGTGTTTGACGCTTGATTTCCACGATAGATGCACGCTTTCTTTCCAAATTAAAATTAAAACCAAGTTCCAAATTTATATTGTCGTATTCATCACCGGTTTCCATGTCAATTTGTGCGTAAACTCTTGTATACGTTTTATCTTTGGTGCAATCAAAAAGTTCACGATTCAGAATGGCGTACTCTATCTCAACCGCATTCTCCTCAAATTTGCCGGACACCTCAAAATCAGGCGACCAAATTTTATCCAGTGCGGCTATAAACTGATCGCTGCTTTCACCTAAAGAAGCAAAAAACATCGGTCTCGTTTGATCCGGCATTACCATTGATTTAAACATAACACGTTTGGTTTGAATAGGAAAAGTAACTTGAAGCCCAACCCTTTTACCCTCAAACTCTGCGAATAAATCCATAATGATCTCATCGGTTTCAATAGTAAAATTTTCAATATCAAAACTCAATTCACCATCATAGGTGTTTTCAAATAAATTCATTGATCTCTGTTCCCCTTACCTTTTTCCAAGCAACTTTGCAACTTCTTCGTAAAGCGAATTAATATCTTTGAATTGACGATGTACCGATGCATAACGAACATAAGCAACATCATCTGCCGCCTTCAGTTTTTCCATCACCAAATCGCCAATATATGTCGTGGTAATTTCTTTTTCCATACTATTGTATAAAAGATTTTCTATGTCTGCCGCAATTTCCTCCATAGTGTCAATGCCGACAGGACGCTTTTCACACGCTTTCATCAAGCCACGAATGATTTTTTCTTTAGAAAAAGGCTCTCTTGTATGATCTTTTTTAATTACAATCAACGGAATTGTTTCAATCGCCTCAAAAGTTGTAAAACGTTTACCGCACTTAATACATTCACGACGTCTACGAATCTTGCTTCCGTCCTCAGTCGGTCTTGAATCAACTACTTTGCTTTCCTCATATGCACAAAAAGGGCATCTCATACTTTTCACCTCAAATTTCTTTTTTCTTATTCTACCATATTTATTTTAAAATGTAAAGAACTCATAAAATATAAATAGCACCTGAAATCAGGTGCTATTTTAAACCGATTATCCGTCTTTATAAATCCTCTAATATTTTTTCAACCGCCGCCAGTTTCACACAGGTACAGAATACCTGCATCGCAACACAAAGTTCCTCCATAGGCGGATAGCTGGGAGCAATACGGATGTTTTTATCTTTCGGATCATTTCCGTAGGGATATGTTGCCCCCGCTGTAGTTAGTACAACACCGGCGTTTTTGCATAATTGATATACGCGCTGAGCACAGCCTTCCATTGTGTCAAAGCCAATGAAATAACCACCTCTGGGACGAGTCCAACTACCCACACCGGTACCGCCGAGTTCTTTATCCAAAATATCAAGCACAGCCTCAAATTTAGGACGCAGAACATCCGCTAATTTCTTCATGTGTTCCAACACACCTGCCGCGTTTTTGTATGCTTTTACGTGACGAAGCTGATTGAGTTTGTCGGGGCCTATGGTTTGGATAGAAATCTGCCGCTTCATAAACTCCAGGTTTCGAGGACTTGCCGCCATCACAGCAACACCACTTCCGGGGAATGAAACCTTGGAAGTGGAGCTGAACGCAATCACGATATCAGGATTACTTGCCTCACTGCAAGCATCAAAAATGTTAAGCAGTTCATCCTTTTCATCACAAAGATCATGAATTGCATAAGCATTATCCCAAATGATACGAAAATCGGGTGCTGCAGGCTTTAATGCCGCAAAACGGCGAACCGTTTCATCCGAATAAGTAATGCCTTGCGGATTGGAATATTTCGGAACACACCAAATGCCCTTTACCGCCTTATCATTCTCAACATAATACTCGACCGCATCCATATCCGGTCCATCAGGTGTCATTTCAATGGCAATCATTTCCATACCAAACAACTCGGAAATGGCAAAATGACGGTCATATCCGGGAGAAGGACATAAGAACTTAACTTTTTCCTCCTTAGACCATGGACGTGGGCTGTTGAAAAAGCCAAAATTGTATGCTCTGGAAATAGTGTCGTACATCATCGTGAGACTTGAATTTCCACCCAAAACCAATTGTTCTGCAGGAATTCCAAGCAATTCACCAAACAACACCTTTGCTTCTCCAATGCCATCCCAAAGGCCATAATTTCTGCAATCCAAGCCATTTTTGGCAAAGCAATCAGACGTTTGATGCAGGGCTTGCAAAATATCCTCACTTAAATCCAGTTGCTCGGCACATGGCTTTCCTCTGGACATATCAAGAGAAAGGTTCTTATTACAATACTCTTTATATTGCTGATTTAAGGTGTCCTTCAGCACCTCTAATTGCTCGAAAGTGAGCTGTGAATACGGTTTCATAACTGACATCTCCTTCTTACCGCGTTCTTAAAATCAAATCAATAAACTACATTATACAATATTTATAAGCAAAAAGCAAGTATTAACGATCCACAATGCGTTTTACCGTTGGTTGCACTGCCTTTAAAAAGGCGCGGTTTTTGGACAAAAAACAAATTAAAGCAATGCAAAGCCCCAATATCAACCCTGCCGACACCCAGCCCGCGATAGCTCCCAACCAATCAGAAAAAAGCACAAAAGCTACTATTGGCAAAAAGACAGGAAAAATAAATAAACAGATCATAGCAAAAATAATAGCATGATCAGGCGACGATATTTCAACCAAATCACCTGCCAAAACAGCTATTTCGCAACGAGCGTTCACTTCTATGGGATCAGCTTTGCAAGCACCGCACATGCTGCAATTTTCGCCGCACGCCCCTTTTCTTATGACGCTCACCAAAGCCTTGCCGTCAGCCACTTTTTTAACAACACCAACTTGTGTCACTCAATACCTCCAAAACAAATCCTCCCGAAAATTCGAGAGGATTTATTATCAAGAAACCTTAACGGTCAGTTCATATCTTCCAACCGTTCCAACCTTATACCCTTCTGGGAAACCACAGTAAACAGTCATACGATGTGTGCCGTTTGACAGCAACTGATTTTTACAATCAATATAAAGAGCAATGTCTGCCGCCGTCAGTTTTTCCACATCCGAAGCATCACCACGAATCGTTACTACTATCTTACCATCAGGAAGTTGTATTTTATTTCCCTTAGCAATGTTTTCAATTTTCACCTTGTCGCAACTGAGTTCAAATTGTTTACTGATTACATTTTCAAGAGAAATATCAACAGACGCACTTTCAAGAGCATCCAAATTTTTAATTCCATTAGGTAAAATAGGCGGAATTTTCTCACTGTAATTCTTTGTAAGTTCAGCCACATCCAGCGTTCCCAAAGAAATACTATTGATTTGAGCCAACGCATCTTCACTTCCGGCTATCGTTATAGTTTCGGGAACAATTTTAGGAACAAGATACGATTTATCGTTTCCGCCCGAACTGTTGGTTAACTCCAAACTCAACGGAACAGTCTTTTCAATAAAAATATTGACATTTACTTTAACAGAGTCGGTATCCAAAGAAAGAAAAGCATCATCAAGTGCGTTGCCTTTGGCATCCTTATATTCAATAGTAGCTTCATAGACACCGGATTCAGCAAATTTTTCCTGTGTCACCAAAGCCTGAATTGTAGCAATTTTAGAAACGACACTTTCAGGACCGGTAACTGTTACAACGGTTGGGTTAGCAACCTTTTCAAGAAAATATCCTTTTGCAACCTTACCCTCCGTAATAGCATCAATTGTGAATTGCGCCTTAACGGCTTTCTCGAATTTAAGCGTAAGGGTGTTTACCGACTGACTCAGTGTAGTTACCGTTTGCCCATCTACGTCAATAACAACAGGTAAATCATACTCTCCTGCTTTTGTCACAGATGAAATATCTATCTTTGCACTCACTTTATCCTTGCTAACAAGCGCCAAAATTTCTCTTTTACCTTCTATTTTTACATCAACAGTCTCATCAGGTACGGTAACCAAAATCAGTCCTTGTTGTTCCAAAATAGCGTCATCATAATTAATAGTGATCGGAATGTCTTTAATTAAATTGATCGTTTCGGGATTATAATAAGCAACCACCAAAAGCCACAAGATAAATGCAAGAAGCAAGGAAAGTAATTTAATACCAATATTATTGCGCAATTTAAACGGAATGGATTTAATAAAATTAAGCATCTTTATTCTCCTTTCCGCCAAATAACCTCACTTGAACTTCAGGAGTCAAAACGTCCGTCATCACCTTGCGAAGTTGATCTACCGTAACGCCAATCTTTATCACACTGTTGTAGGTATAAGAAATGCGACCGGTCTCCTCACTGATCACAATCGTCAACGCATCCGATATTTCACTCACTCCAACGGCGGCGCGATGACGAGTTCCAAGAGATGAACTGATTTCCATTCGTTGCGACAACGGTAACAAACAGCCGGCAGCCGCAATACGAAAATCACGAATTACCACCGCACCATCGTGCATCGGCGTGTTAGGAAAGAAGATAGTTCCAAGCATTTGACTGGAAACGTCACTATCTACAGAAATGCCGGTACTGATTATATCCCCAAGCTTTGTAGAACGTTCAAACACAATCAAACCGCCAATTCGACGAGCGGACAAATCTTTACAACATTCACAAACCTGCTCAATAACATGAGTAACTTGGTTTTCCATATGGTCTTTTTGCGTGTTAAATATATTAATATTGCGCAAATTGGTGCGACCGATTTTTTCAAGCACAGTGCGAAGTTCGGGTTGAAACATTACAATGACAGCCAAAAACCCATATTGAAGCAAATTGCTGATAATATAGTCAAGAGCACTGAGATTTAAGATACGAGCCACTTGCATAACAACAAAAATCAAAACAATTCCTTTCAGCAATTGCCCGGCACGTACATCTCTGATGATTTTGATGCAATAATACAACAATACGGCTACCAACAATATATCAATATAGTCTGTAGGAAATTTCATAGAGGTAATAACACTCCACAAAGACCCCAACGATTCTTTTAACAGTTCCAAACCATCACTTCCTTTATCGTCAATCCGCAATTAATTATAATTAATTAAATTATATCATACTCTTTAAAAGAAATAAATAGGTTTTTATTAAAATTTTGAAAATTCCAATTCCTCAATCAATCGTTTAATTTCCTCTTGCGTGTTTCCAAAGCCAAAACTGGCTCTGACCATACCTGTATCAATAGTATTCATCTTTTCATGAAATAATGGCGCACAGTGCAAACCACCGCGCAGAGCAAAACCTTTTTGCGCCAAATCTAATGCAACTTTCTCTGACTGAACTCCCTTAACATTAAAAGAAATAACGCCCGGCGATTCCATCTTATCATAATCGGCACACACTTCGATCAAAGGATTGTTTTTTATTCCTCGGTATAGAAATTTCACCAAATGTTTCTTATGCGCAAATAAATTACTAATACCAACCTTTTCAAGAAAAGAAATCCCTTCTGACATTGAATATATCGCCGGCAGCGGCAATGTTCCTGCCTCCAAGCGCTCAGGTAAATAAAGTGGTTGCGATATAAGCTGACTTTCCCCTCCTGTTCCTCCGAACATAAAAGGCGACAGTTCATTATATCTACATATTAAAAAACCTGCGCCCTGCAAACCAAGCATTCCCTTATGAGATGGTGCGCAATAATAATCAATTCCACTGTCTTCAAAGCTTGTCGGTATACTTCCTGCACCCTGTGACCCGTCAACAATCAGTCGCATCCCCTGATTTTTTAATGCGGCAATTTTTTGTATCGGCAACATCTTGCCGCAAACATTCGAACACTGCGTCACCAACAGCGCTTTTGTGTTGGGGCGAATACGATCGGCAATTCTATTGAGCGTCAAATCATCGTCATAAAGGTCTACATCAACAATATCAAGTTCTACTCCACGTTTTTGAATTTCATACAAAGGTCTGAGTACACTATTGTGTTCAAGATTGGTCGTAATCACGTGCATTCCACGCTTTAGCAGACCAAAAATCACCGTATTCAGTCCATGAGTTGAGTTCATACAAAAAGCAACATTTTCCGGTGATTTCACATTAAAAAATGACGCGATTTTTTTACGAGTCAGATACACAGTTTCAGCAGCCTCCATAGCCAGAGAATGACTGCTTCTACCGGCATTGGCGCCATTATTTATTACATATTTAAATGTATTTTCATAGACACTGGGTGGCTTGGGATGTGATGAAGCGCCGTTATCAAAATATATTAAATTCATTGATAATCTTTCCAATCCTCAGATGCATGCAGTATGATTCCATGCTCTTTTAATATGCCTGCCACTTCTTTGACATACTTATCGGGAAACGAAATCGCATAAACGCAGCCGCCCCTTGGTCGTAAATCTTTTACAACGACGGCATCAATTCCGACACTTTGCAAAACTTCTTTTGATTTCATAGCATAGGTAATAGAATTCACTCTGATTTTCATGCTTACTCCTCCTTTATTTAAAACTCATTTCATTGTATTCCGCCAACACCAAATCGTTACCAACTTGCATATTTGAAAAAAATCAGTATAATATTAATTGAAAGGAGATTAATTATGAAAATTATTGAGACAAGTTGTTGGAATGACAATATATTTAATAGAATCGGAAAAGATTGGATGCTGATCACAGCAGGAACAAAAGAAGATTGCAATACCATGACAGCCAGTTACGGTGGATTTGGAATTCTGTTTTCAAAGCAAGTTGCCCATATCTACATTCGGCCGCAACGGCATACATATTCTTTTCTTGAAAATGCTGACGGCTTTACTTTAAGCTTTTTTAATGGTGAAAAATATCGCAAAGAACTGCAGTACTGCGGTCGCACAAGCGGCAAAGATGAGGACAAATTTGCACACTGTGGATTTACAGTCACAGAAGTTGATGGTCTACCCTGCATCGAGCAAGCTGATATTACCATTTTATGTAAAAAAATCTATGCAACCGATATTAACAACGGCACCTTTTATGACGACGATATCATACAAAAATGTTATCCTGACGGCGACACGCATCGAATGTACGTGGGAGAAATTTTAAAAATCATGACAAAATAATAAAAAGTCACTTTTGCCAATGCAAAAGTGACTTTTTTAAAAATTAAACAAAAATAAAACCCTCACCTGTTAAAACAAGTAAGGGTTTGGTGCGGGTAAGAGGACTTGAACCTCCACCGGAGCAATTCCGACTAGAACCTGAATCTAGCGCGTCTGCCAATTCCGCCATACCCGCAAGTGTGGTGCAGACGGCGGGACTTGAACCCGCACTCCATCGCTGGAACTACCACCTCAAAGTAGCGTGTATGCCAATTTCACCACGTCTGCAAATACGTTGTTTATCAACGCGAAATATATTATAGCAAGTCAAAATTAAATTGTCAAGGCTTTTTTAATAAAAGAAATGATTTTTAAAATAACGGCAGAGTGGAGTTTCCACTCTGCCGTTACAATTTTATTTTACTGAGTTATAAATCACTACAGCTACATCCGCACGGATAATATTTTTGTTCGGATTGAAGTTGGTTCCATCACCTGTTACAAAGCCATAGTATGTTGCCAATTTTACAGCTTTAACAGCCCAAGAACTAACTTTGCCTTCATCAGCATATTTGCCTTTATAAGCAGCCGTTGCCTTAGAAGACACGGAACTGTACATTTTATTTAAGGTTTTGCCCTGAGAAGCAGCAACACTGCGAACAAATACAGTTGCGAACTGTTCTCTGGTAGTATAGGCAGAACCATCAAAGAAGAGATTGCCCTTAGAATCAGCAACGCCTGAAATCAAGCCTGCGGCATAGGCGGCACGAACATAGGGAATCGCCCAAGATGCTTCTTTTTGAATATCATAGAAATCATCAAAAACATCAACAAGATTAATGCTCTTTGTCATCTCAACGTTAACACCCGAAAGGATTACCATTACCTTTGCAAGTTCATATCTTGTAATGTTGTTGCGCGGGTTCATATCATTATTATTGTCACCCGCGAAAATGCCATATCCGTTTTTGTTCAGATAATTAACCGCTGTGCGAGCATAGGTCGGAACAGAAGCAGCATCGGCATAAGTTGCAGCCTTACGATTAGATTTAACGGTTACAGCAATCGGCTTGGACTGTATTCCGTTTTCTGCGGTTACTCTAATGTAGAATTTGCTGAAACGAGAGTTGAGTTTTACAACATCAGTATTATCCGCAGCATATTTACAATCAGCATCCATATAGAATTGGTAACTTGCCTTATTGGATACGATCAACTTAGGAGCAATGCTTTTTGCACCATCTTTAGCAGTAACAATATAACCGTCGGAAGATTTAACTACAGTTGCGCCGGGAACCGAGAAAGAAAGCACCGAGCACTGAGAAGATTTTTCAGTTACAGTTGTACTACCGGAAGAGGGATAACCAAAAATATAAATGTTGTAAATTTCGCTTTCACCATTTGCATCTTCTACGAGCAAATATGCTTGAGTGATTTTGTCGTTCAATGCAATTTTCTTGATAGGTGTGGTTTCCATAGCTGCATCGGAATATACTGTGCAAGTAACATCTCCACCTGCAACAATCTCGTCAGCTTCAGGGAAAGTATAAACGCCCTCTTTGCTTTCGGTCAAATCAACGTAGACGCGATTGGTATCCATATAAGTAAGAACCTCAGCATCACCATATTTAATCAAATCGGTAGATTTTGTCGCCAACTTACCAACGACAACATTGGCATTACCGGCGACGTTCATTGCAGCACCTTCGTATGTGTACGCTTCATTATCGTAAACGTTATAAATCGTGCTGGTTGTTCCCGTAATCGGAAGATTGAAACCACGAATATAGTTATTACTAATTTCTATTGAGTTGTGAGTACCTCCATCTACGCTACGAGTACCGATTGCAGTAATCGACGAACTGACCTTAGCGGAAGGTTCCGTAATAAAAATATTGCCACGCACAATTGTTTCGTGTTGTCCGCCGGAAATCTGATTGTGAACTACACGACCTGCAGTAGATTCATTACCCACAGAAGTGTTAATAAATTCATTGTCAATCACATGGAATTGAACACGCAGACGATTAGAAATCGTGGGGTTTGCAGCCTCATAAGCACCGCAGTTCAGAATATAGCAACCATAAATGTTTTCAAAATGGTTTCCAATGAATGCATTTCTGATAGTCATAGAAGGGTTAATAACGCTAGTTGTTTGTGAAGTGTACAAATAAAACTGAACGTTCTTTGTACCGCCGGGATTCAAATCGCCAAAATAACTGTTCTTAACCTCAAAAATTTCAGCATAATACTGAGCAGGCTCGGTAACGGCACCACTTTTTTCCATACGGCAAGCATCAATTGTTACAAAACGATTAACGTTTCTGTTATTTCTCATTGCAATCGGAGCTGCAACAGAACTATTAACAAAATAGAGGTTTTCAAAATTGTAATTAACCTCAATCATGTCATTTGCACGAGAAGCGTCAGTGATTTGTCCGCCATCGGTAAATGCAATGCCATCAATAGTAACGTTGTTACAACCGGTTGAAATGTTGAGGGTTGTTGTAAACACAGCTTCTTTGGCAGGATCAGCGCTTCTTCCGTTAGCGAGAGCCCAATCCTTCAATGAAGGATCATAGTAATCTGTGCCGGGTTTGTTGTTGGGGGATTTGCCAAAATACGGGCCGCACAAATGAATATCACTTGTCAATGTCATGGCTGTCGAATAAAGACCGGGAGCCAAAACAATCGTTCTCTCAACACCTTTCGGCAAGAAGGGAACGGAAGCATCTTCAACGGTGGAAAAAGCAGAATATCCGTAACTAAGAGAATATGTCTCCCCACCTAATGTAAATTTGAAGGTATCCCCTTTTTCTTTAGTAGCCCACGCAGAATTAACAACCATATAACCATCAGGTAAAACAGAAGTTGTTTCGGGGGCTGCCATGACAACGCACGATAAGGCAGAGAATACCAACATCAGTGACAGTGCCAACGCAATGATTTTTCTACTTTTCAGCATTACATTTCCTCCTCATTAGAGCATTTATACAAATAAACAACACTAATTTTGTTTACATTGCACAATCGCAATCAATATATATTAATCATAGCATATTTATATATATATTTCAAGATTTTTTTGTATTTTTCAGCAAAAAGAATTGGACTACTCTTCCAGCAGTCCAACCCTTTTCATCTTCTTTAAAAAAATCTTGATATCTTTTTCCAAAACACTCTCCGACGCATCATACTTTTCCATCATTTTTTGTACAAGTTGCTCTAGATCGGTTTCTTCTCCAAGCATTTTCCATAGCGTTATACCGGTTTGATTCAGAGTAACAATATGCTCCTCTTCGTTACCACCCACGATAATACCGATTTTACCTATTCTTCTGAGTACATACCCTTCCTTAATGCGCATATCGTTTCCTCCTGCATATTTTATCGTTGCACATATAATGCTGTTTTCTTATTTTTAGGAGATTTAAAAATTTTCTCAGTTGTATCGCATTCAATCAACTCACCTTTTTCAAAATATGCTGTTTTTGAGGAGAGGTTGCAAACTTGTTGCATATTATGAGAAACCAAAACCATTGTTAATTGCCCGGATAACGACAATAACAATTCTTCAATATGCGCAGTAGAAATCGGATCAAGTGCCGAGGTTGGCTCGTCAAGCAGTAGCACCTGTGGCGAAACCGCAAGCGCTCTGGCAATACATAAGCGTTGCTGTTGCCCACCGGAAAGACCACGCGCCGAATTATGAAGTCGATCTTTAACCTCCTGCCAAAGAGAAGCATCTTTTAATGATTTCTCAACAATCTCATCCAGCTTTTCTTTTTCTTTTATTCCATTTCCTTTGGGTCCAAAAGCAACGTTTTGATAGATTGACATGGCAAACGGTGTCGGACGTTGAAAAACCATACCAACTTTGCGTCGCAAGTCTTGTGTCGCCATATTTCTCAAAGGCGCCCCATCCAATAGAATCTCGCCACGTTCGCAGTAGCCAAAGCTCAGATCATTCATACGGTTAAAGCATTTCAAAAGTGTTGTTTTTCCGCAACCCGAAGGACCAATAAAAGCAGTAATTTGGTTGCTAGGTATCACAAGTGAAACATCATTCAAAACGCGCTCAGAAGCAAAGTCAACCGATAAATTTCTACATTCTAGCTTACTCATATGCCCCTCGCTTTTCAAGTATTCTCATAGACAACAACCTTAGAAACATCACAAACAGCAATAAAACCAACGATGTTGCATACGCATATTGAATATACTGCCCCTCGCCTGCCAAAGCATACATCTGCACCGCCATTGTTCTACCGGACGCCCCAAGTCCCGACACGATTCCTGCCGCCGTACCCATTGTGAATATCAAAGCTGCCGACTCACCCACAATTCTGCCGGTTGCCAAAATCACGCCCGACAAAATACCCCGATATGCCTGCGGCAGCAAAACATGACTCATAACATAAAATTTTGAAAGCCCAAGTGAAATTCCCGAAAGATAAACATCCTTTGGGATCGCGTGCAAAGATTGTTCCGCAGCTCGTATGAGGACAGGAAGAATTAAAATTGACATAGTTAATATCCCCGAAATTAGCGAAAATCCAAGGCTGATTCGACTTACAAAAACAATCATTCCAAACAGCGCATAAACGATTGATGGCACAGCTCCCAATGAATCAATTAACGCTTGCATACAGTGCACAACACGAGGAATATGGTGCTCGTAAAACCATAAAAACATTGCCGCAAAAATCGAAATCGGCAGCGCCAAAATTAAAGTTCCCACGACCAAAAACAGGGTATTAAACATTGATGGAAAAACCGAAAATAAACCCTCATTGAAAGAAAAAATAGCCTTATTCATTGACCTTAAACCATCAATAAAAACCTGTATGGGTACAAGTAAAAAGAGAACAATAACCAAAGCAAAACTGACCGAGATGATTATTCTCAACATCTTGCTTTGCAACCTATTTTTCATATATGATTCTCCTTTTCATCCAAAAAACAAAGAATTCAATACTCAAAACAAAAACAAGCAAAACAAGTCCACAGGCAATCAATGCAGAACGATGTTCCCCCACCGCATATCCCATTTCCAAAGAAATATTGGTGGTAAGTGTACGCACTCCCTGCGTTATCTGCCACGGCATTTTTGCAACATTTCCCGCAACCATTAACACCGCCATTGTTTCACCGACCGAGCGCCCCAACGCCAATACACCGGCAGAAAAAACACCATAAGAGGAAAGCGGAAAAACACACTTCACTATACTTCGCTCCTTACTTTCCCCCAATGCCAAAGCACTTGAAAAATACTCTTTCGGAAGTGCTGAAAGTTCACTGGAATACAACGTAATGATTGTCGGCAAAATCATTATTGCCAACAATAAAGCAACCGTAATAACCGAAAAACCTGTGCCGCCAACAAGAAACTTTGTGATCGGGCCGATCACCCTCAGTCCAAAAATTCCGTAAACAACCGAAGGAATTGCCGCCATAATATTAACAAAAAAATCAGTCGCTTTTTGTAACCAATTCGGCATATAATAATGAATAAACCATACTGAAAACACACCGAGGGGCAAAGCAATACTTAAAGAAAGTGTCGTGGTAATAATACTTCCCATAATCATTGGCAGTATACCGTACTCATCAGCGCTCGGTTTCCACCTTGTTCCAAAAAGAAAGTCAACCAGCGAATGCCCCGAAAAGAAATCTCGCGCATTGCTATACAAAAAAGCAAATATCACAAAAATCATTACTGCCGTAAATAACGCGCAAAACCACATAAGAACAAAGCCAAACCGCTCTCGTTTACCCTTCACTGAAGTTCGCTCCATTTTTTAATTTTACCATTAAAAATATTTCTAATTTCCAAGGAAGAAAGCTCCGCTCTTGCATTTTCGGGATGCACAACAACCGCGATTGCATCGCCGACAATACTCATACTTTTAAATTCGTTTCCCAATTCTCCGCTTTTTATGCTTCTGGAAGACATTGCAATATCAGCAAGTCCTTGTCCCAACAAAGCAATTCCTGTCGACGAATCATTTTGCTGTATTTCTATCTCAACCTCTTTTTGAATACCGGCGTATTCTTCACGTAAACGATTCATCAGCGGAAATACCGATGCAGATCCTGCAATCACAATTTTGCCTTTAGCTCCGCTTTGCATTTGATAGCTAATCGGAGACTCTATTTCAAAATAACCCATTTCTCGCGCAATCTGGACAGCTTTATCAGAACGTAAAAACGTCAAAAAATCATCAACAGCAGGATTCAATTTTTCAGTGTTGAATGCAACTATAAAATCGCGAAATAAAGGATAGTTTTTACTATCGGTAACCTCGTAACCATCAATGGTTACCGCACGCACCTTATCATTGGCAGTTGCCGCTGATATAAATCCAATCGCATTTTTATTCTGTGCCACAGCAGACAGCATAACCGCGCCAGAGTTCGTCACATTAGCTTCATCTGATATA
>JAZROO010000109.1:0-36897 GCA_045648705.1 Eubacteriales bacterium
TGCCCGACCCGTAATCTACTTTTGCAGTATCTGGACAAGGCTGCTTGCCGGATGGAAATTTAATGAAGTGATCGGTGCCGATTATCAGCACGCAAAACTTCCGCTGCTGCTCATTCACGGCACTGCCGACCCCACCGTGCCGCACGCGCTCAGCCAAACGATTTTTGATTACTACGGCGGCCCCAAACAGTATGAACTGTTTGATAGCTGCGGTCACGTGTATGCTTCAATGAAAGAGCCCGAGCGGTACAGAATGCTGGTAACAGAATTTTTAGCAAAGCATAAGACGACAGAATAACCTGTCGTCTTTTTTATTTGCAATAAAGTTCTTGCATTATTTTATATTATTTTATATAATGGATATATATGTTTAAAATAAACGGGAGGAGCCCATTATGGCAAAAAATAAAATTATCATCACCATCGCCGGAAGCGAAACGGTTATTTTATCCGATGAATCCAGAGAATACACTTTGGAACTTGCAGGAATTGTCGATACCCGTATCCGTTCTCTGCTGCAATCCAATTCCAAGGTCACCTTGCCGATGGCGGCAATTTTGACTGCGATGGACCTGTGCAACGAAAACGAAAAGAACAAAACCACCCTTGACCGTATGCGCGAGGAGATTCGTTGCTACCTCGAGCAGACCGCTGAACTCAAGATGGAAAACGACGATTTGCGCAAAGCAAACGCTCTGCTCCAAAAGAAAGTGAAAAAATACGAGCAAGACGAACTGCAGGAAACCTTTTAAATGAACGAGATACTTTCCCCTGCCGGTAATATGGAGGCACTGCGCGCCGCTGTGCACAACGGTGCAAATGCCGTTTACCTCGGTATGAGTGAGTTTTCCGCCCGAGCAAGTGCTGACAACTTCACTAAAGAAAATCTCCCCGATGCCCTTGCAGAGTGCCACAGTGCAGGCGTTAAAGTCTACGTCACCTTGAACACTCTTTTAAAAGACAATGAGCTGGACGCTATGCGCCAAATGATTGCCTTTTTGGCGCAAAGTGGGGTGGACGGTGTGATCGTACAGGATATGGCAACCGCCCTGATGGTGCGCAAAACCGCACCCGATATGCCGCTGCACGCGTCAACGCAGATGTGTGTTTATTCCTTAGACGGTGTACGGGCACTGGAAAAGCTCGGCTTTTGCCGTGTGGTACTGGCAAGAGAACTCTCTTTAGAGGAAATTACCCATATTGCCAAAAACACAAGCCTTGAAATCGAAGTGTTTGTTCACGGCGCATTATGTATGTGTTACAGTGGACATTGCTATTTCAGCGCCGTTGTCGGTCAGAATAGCGGCAATCGCGGCAGATGCGCCCAACCTTGCCGCCTACCCTACCAAAACGGCTATCCTTTAAGCTTAAAAGACTTGTGCCTGATTGACTATATGGATGCTCTCAAAGAAGCGGGGGTTACCTCTTTTAAAATTGAGGGCAGACTCAAAAGCGCCGCTTACGTGGCGGCAGTCACCTCTGCCTTTGCCGAGGCACTTGCAGGCAAAGCGCCCGACGAGCAGACGATGACGCATCTGAAAGACCTGTTTTCAAGAGACGGGTTTACCGATGGATATTTTGCAAATCACATTGGCCCCCATATGTTCGGCACCAAGCAAAAAACCGAGTATGCCGACTACAAGGCCGCTCTGACCGCGCAAAATCAGCGCAAACCTTTCAAACGATTTGATTTAAACGTTGCCCTTACGGCACGTGTCGGTGAAAGCGCCCTCTGGCAGTTTTCAGACGGGGAAAATTCCGTCACCGTGGAGGGTCAAATTCTGTCCGCCGCCCAAAACAAAGCACTCGATCTTACCTCACTGCAAGAACGGTTGGACAAGCTGACCGATACACACTATCGTCTTCAAAACGTCAGTTTGTCGGGAGATGGTAACGTATTTCTGCCCGTCAGCGCCATCAACGAGGCAAGACGGTTGGGATGTGACCTGCTCGACCAAAAACGAAGCAAGACAAACGGACACGCTGTTTTCTCAGACGAAATCCCCCTGCCCCCTGCCTACCGCCATCACGGCAAAACGCAGGTGCTGTATCACAGCATCACCGCATTTGACAATGCCACCGACCACAGTGAGTTTGCGGCAGTATGGTTACCTGCCAAATCCGCCCATCTCTATAACGGAGAAAACGGTGGCGCCCATATCGACCATTTTACCCCCGAGCGCGATTTGCCGTCACTGATAGAACGTTTAAAGGCAAATGGTACAAAACGGGTACTGGTCGGCAATTTGGGGCACATTGCCCCCTTTGCAAACGCAGGTTTTGAAGTATGGGGAGATTACGGACTTAATATCACCAACTCCCTTGCCCTTGCCGAGTACCAAAAACTCGGTCTGCGCAATACCTGTCTTTCTTTTGAACTGAAACTCTCGCAAATCGAGCATATGCACCTTTGTATGCCCACCACCGTGATCGGCTACGGCAGACTGCCATTGATGCAGTTTAAAAACTGCGCTATCAAGTCAAGCGGTTGTTTGCACCATCAAGGATTTTCTCCCCTAACCGACCGCAAAGGGCACACTTTTTTACTTGCCTGTCGCGAAAGTTGCGGCAACATCCTTTTCAATGCCCTGCCCCTTTATTTAGAAAAGGCGCCCCTCTGTCACGATAAGCGTTTTGATTTTACCGATGAAACACCCGCTCGCGTACGTCAGATCCTTGCCTGCCACTTAAGCGGCACCCGCCCAAGCGGCGAGTTTACCAAAGGACTGTACTATCGCGGTGTTATTTAACAATTATCTATTCCGAAAGGAGACCCCCTATGAATTTTAACAGAAAGAAAACCTTCAGCGCCTGGAGAAAACTGATGTCCTTTAACGACATCGGCATCGACCTTGGTACTGCCAACACCATTGTGTACAAAACCAACAAAGGCATTGTTCTGCGTGAGCCGAGCGTCGTGGCGCTGGACTCTTATGACCGCAGACCCCTTGCCGTCGGTCTTGCCGCCAAGCAGATGATCGGCCGCACCCCCGACTCCATTCTGGCAATCCGCCCCCTCAAAGAAGGCGTTATTGCCGACCTTGAGGGTACCGCCATTATGTTGCGCTATTTTCTCAAAAAAGCAATGGGCAAAAACGTTTTTTCCAAGGTCAGAATCCTCATTTGCGTTCCCTATGGTGTTACCGACGTTGAGCGTCGCGCCGTAGAAGAAAGCGCTTATCAGACAGGGGCTAAAGACGTTCGCACCATCGAGGAGCCCTTGGCGGCTGCTATCGGTGCCGGACTGCCCGTAAGTGAGCCGACCGGCAGCATGGTCGTTGATATTGGCGGTGGCACCAGTGAAATCGCTGTGGTTTCCATGGGTGGTATCGTTACCAGCCAATCGGTCCGCATTGCAGGTGATGCCATGGACGTTGCCATCATTAACTACATTAAAAAGACATTCAACCTCTTTATCGGTGAAAAAACCAGTGAAGAGATCAAAATGGCAATCGGCAGTGCTCATGAGTATGACGGAGAGGGCGAAATGTCCATTCACGGCAGAGACCTGATTACAGGTCTGCCCAAAAACATCGTTATCAACTCCACCGAGATTCGCGAAGCAATGAAAGAGCCGATTGACACGATTATTGCCGCCATCAAGGAAACCTTAGAGCAAACTCCGCCCGAACTTGCCGCAGATATTATTGACCGCGGTATTGCCCTCACCGGCGGCGGTGCTTTGATTCACGGACTGGATACCCTGATTCAAAAAGAAACGGGAATTCACACCTATATTGCCGAAAATCCCCTCGACTGCGTGGCGCTCGGCACCGGCAAAACACTGGAAAATCCGCGCCTGTGGGAAGCCTTGAGCAACTACTAAACTTTTACAGTTGGTAAGGAAGAAGCAAGAAAATGAATCATTTTTTCAAAACCAGAGCTTTCATTGCCATGTGCATTATTGCCGCTATGATGTTGGGACTGAGTTTGCTGAGTATGGCAGAGCGCGGAAAGGTGACGATTTTTGAAGATATCTTCGGTATCATCGTCACCCCACTGCAAAAAGCCTCCAACCGTCTGGTCGGAGCGGCAGGTAACTTTAAAAAAGTATTTACCGAATATGATGAGCTCAACGAAGAAAATAAACAACTCAAAGAAGAACTTGCCGACACACGCGCCCAACTGCGCGACGCGCAAGAGGATATCCTTGAGAACAAAACCCTGCGCGGTGCTTTGAATCTCGCAGAGGAGCACCCCGATCTCACCTTTGCCTCAGCGCACGTCAGCGGCAGAGATATGGACGGTTACGCCCAGACGCTGACACTGGATAAAGGCTCGGTACACGGTATTGCCTCGCGCGATATGGTGGTAACGGGCGAAGGCGTTGTCGGATACGTGAGTGAAGTCGGCACCACGTGGTGCAAGGTCATCACCATTCTCGACCCCTCGTCGCAAATCGGTGTTACCCTCACCCGTACCGGTGAAGCCTCGGTACTGCGCGGAGACGCGGCACTGGCACACAAAGGTCACTGCAAGGCAAGTTATCTGAAAAACGACGTTACCTTGCTGGTGGGTGACAGTGTGGAAACCAGCGGCATCGGCGGTCTGTTTCCGCAAGGACTGATGGTTGGCAGAGTGCGCGAGACCAAAAGCGAAAGCACCGGTCTTTCCCAATACGCCGTCATCGAACCTGCGGTTGACATTCAGTCGCTGAGTGACGTATTGATAATAACTGATTTTGGAGTAGAGTAAATTATGGGCAGAGCACTTCGTTACAAGTGCATAGGATACGGTTGTATGGTACTGTTTTTGTACCTCTTTCAAACGGCGGCGGATTCTCCGTTTCGCACTTTGGGGCATACGCCGAACTTTTTATTGCTCCTCACCATTGCCGTAAGTTTCAGAGAAAGTGAAACCTTTTCGGGATTTTTCGGCCTTGTCTGCGGCTTTCTGGCAGACGCGGTGACGGGCAGTGCCGTCGGACTCAAGGCGGTACTGTATATGTTTTTGGGGTACCTGCTTGCCGTGGGACTGCAAACCTTTTTCCGCCCGTTATTTTTAAGTTACGTATATATCTCCTTGGGCGCCTTGGCATTTTCTACCGTGCTGGAATACCTGTTTTTGATATTACTGCGCGGTCCCATGCCGTTTGGCGACGCATTGGCGCACACCATTTTGCCGCAGATATTTTTAGGCGGTATATGGTGCTACGTGGTATATTATATTGTATACCGCTATAACCTATCTCTCAGACGAAGGGGGATCATCTGATGAATTTCCGCGAAAGCCGCCCCCGATTTATCTTTATGGTAGTATTCGTAATCGTCGTTTTTATAACGTTTATTTCGGTACTGCTGAGTTTGCAGATCGGTCAGGGTGCTTATTATAAAGAGTTGTCGGAACAGCGCATTGCCACCACCGAAACGGTGAGCGCGGCGCGCGGCAACATCGTCGACCGCAACGGTGAGATTTTGGTCACCAACCGCAACGGTTACAACATAACGATTTCCAAAGCGCTCTTTGCGCAGAGTGACGGAAATGCCACCATTTTAGCATTGACAGAACTGCTTGACAGTTACAAAATGCCTCATAACGACACCCTGCCCATTTCTTTCAAAGAGCCCTTTACCTTTGACAAAAGCACCAAAGATAATCAAGATACCATCAAAAAACTGCTGAGCACCTACAAGCTCAACAAAACCGCCACCGCCAAGGATCTTTTGAAGGCAATGTGTGAGGACTATGAGGTATCAGACTCTTACACACCCAAGCAAAAGCGCATCATCGTCGGCGTTTGCTACGAAATGGAACTCCGTGAGTTTACCATGAACAATCCGTTTATTTTGGCAGAAGACGTATCGATGGAAACGGTTATTGCCGTAAGTGAGCGCAGTGTGGAATTCCCCTGTGTTTCGGTAGAAAACGCGGCTTACCGCGAATACGTTGACCCCTCCATCGCACCGCATATCTTGGGAAGTTACGGTAAAATTTGGCGCGAGGAATATGCCGTCCTGAAAGAACAGGGATACAAAATGAGTGATCTGGTCGGCAAGGAAGGCATTGAAAAGGTTGCAGAGAGTTATCTGCGCGGCACAGACGGTGTCCGCCTCATCGAGCGCAATGCCGCAGGTGAGGTACTCAACGTCACTACCGTGAGTGAAGCGGTGCAGGGTGACAACTTGGTCTTAACCATTGATAAACAACTGCAAGTTACCGCGCAGAATGCCTTGCGCGACGTTATAAATGATTTACAGCGTTACCGCGAAACCAGTGACGCGGATGCAGGTGCCGCCGTTGTGGTACAGGTGGACACGGGTGATATCCTTGCCAGCGCCACCTACCCGACTTACAATGCAAACACCTACCGCACCGAATACAACGATCTGCTTTCCGATAACGACAAGCCGCTCTTCAACCGTGCCTTCAACGGCACCTATGCACCCGGCTCCACCTTTAAAATGGCAACCGCGATCGCGTGTCTTGAAGAAGGCATCACCACCCCCGCCACCAAAATTCTGGACGAGGGTATCTACCGCAAATATCCCGACTATCAGCCGAAATGTTGGCGCTTTACCGATTACGGCGCCACCCACGGCAAAGTCAACGTCAGCGAAGCACTCAGAGACAGTTGTAACTACTACTTCTACTCTTCTGCCGACGAAATGGGCATTGATTCGCTGAATAAATATTGTAAGCAACTGGGGCTTGGCTCCAAAACAGGACTGGAACTGGCAGAATCTGCCGGCACACTGGCAGGACCCGAGTCAAGAAGCGGTGAGTGGTATCCGGGTGATACCCTGCAAGCCTCCATCGGTCAGTCGGACAATCTGTTCACCCCCGTGCAACTTGCCACCTACCTTGCCACCGTCGTCAATGGCGGCACACGCTATAAAACCCACCTGATTAAAGGGGTGACCGATTCTGTCAGCGGCAGAGACGTGCTCACCGTAACCCCCAGTGTCGTCAACGAGCTGGATATGAAAGAGGAAAATATCGACGCTGTTACGCAGGGAATGTTTTTGACTGCGGCAGAAGGTACCGCCGCCAACGTCTTTGCCAACTACCCCATCGGCATCGGCTGTAAAACGGGTACTGCCTCGGTTTCCAGCGGAACGGCAAACGGTATATTCGTTGCCTACGCACCCTTTGACGACCCTGAAATTGCCGTCTGCGTCGTTGTTGAACACGGTGCCCACGGTAACTCCATCGCCCCTATTGCTAAGAAAATATTTGACGAATATTTCTCCATAAACGACTATGCCGGCGAGGAAATCGGCTCCCTTTATATCGAGCCGTAAAGAAACTATATATACAAAAATCGTGCCCAAACTTTTGGACACGATTTTTTATTTTGCTCCCCGTTTTTCCCTCATAATCCGACAGAATATTAAGCCCCCAAGCGCGCAAGGTGCTTGGGGGCATTAATTATAAGGGAAAAATTTAAATTTAGGGGTCAGACCCCTAAATTTAAATTTTATGTTCTTTTAGTTTCGTGTGTAAGGTGATAAGAGTCGAACTATCACGCCTGACACCACATAATTTTTCGTCCGACCTCGTCTTGTTGCTTGTAATACGGCAGTATTACTGCACTCCTCGACTTCGACGGAACAAAAAATTCTGAAGCTGTCAGGTCGAAGAGTTTGGCACGAGAGCCTTTTTTCGAAAGGCGAAGTGTGGAGTTTGCAGTAAAGCTGACGCTTTACAAAAACGAACACAAGCAAGGCGGGAAAAGGAATTGCGCCAAACCGTAATAGGTTCGAGTCTTGTCACATTAAGGTGATAAGAGTTATCCGAACCTGCCTCAAACTCTTAAATTACGGCGCTTTTCGCCTTTTTTCTTTGAAAGGTGTCAGCCTTTCAAAGAAAAGAAGAACAAAAATCCCTACAAATTTCCCGACTACGAGGTCGAAAATTTTAAAAAGAGCGGATTTTTGTCGTTTTAAAACAAGGAACGGGCATTGGCACAAATCTCATTTACAGTAACTTTTAAGCGGCAAAAGTTCTCCTCAATGCACCTATCGGTGCAATTCAAGGGACAATAGCCTCAATTCATGCCGTAAAGCAATTCATTAAAAAGCAACGCGTTGTCTTTTCAGACAACGCGTAGCTTTTATAAGGTTTCTACTTATTTAATAATATAAGCGTAGCACAGATTGCGGATGATGGTTGCGGCTTCTGCACGGGTTGCCGTGTCTTTGGGACGGAAGGCAACGCCTGCGGCAGTCTTTTCGCCGTTTACAAGTCCGCTGCGCTGACAAGCAACAACAGCACTCTTAGCATAAGAGGAGATCTTCTTCGCATCGGTGAAGGTTACTTTCTTTGCACTTTGCTCGAGCGTAATGTCGGCATATTCGCAATATCTGTAAATCATCGTGCAGATCTGCTCACGGGTCACCGCTGCATTGGGTGCGAAGGTGGTGGCGGAAGTACCGCTGACAACACCGTTCTTCACTGCCCAGGCAACGTAACCGGAGTAGTAAGCGCTCTTCTTAACGTCAGTAAACTTGGTGGTGGTGTTCTTGACCTGAGCACCGCTGAGTCTGCCCAGAATGGTAACAAACATACCGCGGGTCAAGGTTTCGTCGGGAGCGAACTTGCCGTTGCCGACACCGCTCATCAAGCCTGTGTTGTATACGAAGTTGATAGCATCGTTCTTGTAGAACCAGTCGCTTGTAGCAACGTCTTTAAAAGCAGTGGCTGTATTGGTGCCCTTAACGGCATCAACTTTCCAGCTTTCCAGAACAGTGCCGCAATCCTCACATACCTTAGCCATTTTACCGCCCTTTTGATAGGTGGGAATGGTGATGTACTTGGTGGTGATTGCAGAGTGCTCTGCAGGAATTGCATAAGCATCTTTGGTAGCATCGCAGTTTTTGCAGTGATAGGAAGCCTCACCGTCTTTCAGGCAGGTAGCCTTTTTATCAACGGTGGGAGTATCTTTCCACTCGTGCTCGGTCTTTTCGATCACTACTGCAGTTGCAGCGTTGCTCTTGTTGCAGTAAATACAATGCAAGGACTTGCTACCCTCTTTACCGCAGGTAGCGGGAGTATCAACGATATACTTATCACCCCAAACGTGATCGCTTACGGGCAGGTCACGGGAGGTACCGTTTTTAACGGTGTCGCAAAGTTCGCAGTGAATGCTCTCTTTACCTTGGAAGTTACAGGTAGACTCAACGTCTACGGTGTATGTTTCTTCCCACTTATGCTCTACCATTCCTTCCACAATAGTGGTGCCGGGCTTGGAAGAATCGCAGTAGGTACAGTGAATGCTCTTGGAACCTGCCTTAAGGCAAGTGGCGGCATGGTCAACACTGTATTCATCTTCCCACTTGTGAGCAGTGGTATCCACAGGAATCTCGATTTCACTTTCAATCTCTTTTAAGCACACGGTACAATCTTTATGACCGATACCGGCAGCATTACAAACAGGATTTACGTCAATTTCCAGTTTACCGAGGTTGTGATCGCCCGTTGCGGGAATCACAACGTTCAGTTCCATATCTTTTCTGGTACCGCACAGACACTCATAGTGACCGCTACCGTTATCACCACAGGTAGGCGCAGCATCAACGGTCAACTCGGTTGCCTTGATATGAGAAGTGGCATAAGAGATAATGCCGCTTGTTTCAACTTCGCCGTTTCTGGCAGAAGCCCAGGCGGCGTTTTGAATTTGACGAACATTTGTTAAAACAGACAGAGGTGCACAGTACTTATTGAGCAGTGCAAAATTATCAATCTTCACAAAGTTAGCAACAAAGTCAAACAAGCCGTATTCTTTATTCTTTTCGCTGCGGTCTTGGGCTACTGCATCAAATGCAGAGTCTTTAATGAACACATCTACCACTTTGCCGTTTGTCTCATCAAAGGAACCTTGAATCAGTCTTTCGCTCTGATCGGCAAATACGCAATTTTTAACAATGAGTTGCTGGTAAGCAGAAACGGCAAGAGCAGTCGTGGCCACATTGTTGCTGATACCGGAGTAAACGTCATCCCCGAATACAACACCGTAGAAGGTGTTGGTTACCGGATTATCCGGCTCACTGATGCGCACACAGAAGTCGATGATTGCTTCCTTGGTAGCATCGGTAGAGCTTCTGCCGCCGGCAAGCGTACCGTTATTGTTTTCCTCACCGTAGGGAGAGGTCAAGAAGTTCGGGCCGATGAAAGCGCGGCTCTTGCTTTCCATATTCTTAACACCGTTGGTGGTATCGGTCGTATGCACACCGGGAGTGAGCAAGAACATACTGTTTCCGCTGAAATCGGATGCCAGGTTATAAATACCTGGATAATAAGAGTTCGGGCTACCCTCTACAGCAGAGGGGAAATCATATTCAGTCAGTGCCGCGGCATTGACTTGATTGAAGAACTTAGCGGTAACACCGTCAGAAGCTTTTTTTCCGTTTTCATAGGTAATACCGTTGAAGGTGTACTTCTTGCTTGTATCGTAACTGCTGCCTTCGGGAGCAATGACTACGTACTCTTGCGGAGTGTTCAGACAATAAACAACCGTAGCAGTAGAAGCAATACCATTTACAGTTTCACCATAGGTTACCTTGAGGTAGTATTTTGCGTCGTTTGCAAACATATCCTGTGTTAAGGTAGTGATTTTGTTACCGGTGCAAGCTTCAGTTGCATACACACCTTCGATCACAACGTCTTCACTGCCAAAGGTAAACATATCGTTTACGGAATATTCTTTACCACGCTCGAGAAGCAGAGTCAATGCACCAATAAAGTGATTGCCGGTAAAGCCGGCCTTCTTTTCTGCTCCCGGTACTTTGGAGGCAGTCTCCCAAGTGGCTTGCGGAGTTTGAACTGTCCAGTGATCCAGACTGATATAATTGTAAATCACAGCGCCGCCCTTGATGTCTTTAACGTTGAGAACTTCTCTGACACCGCGGTCCATCGCAGCAGAAACATACAGATCAGAACGAGCTCTGTGACCTGTTCCTCTGAACTGAGAAACCAAGTTGGGCAAAACATTACCGTCAAGATCCACAAAGAAGTTACCGGAAAAATCAACGTAAGCGCGGTTATCGTTACCGGAATTATATCTTATGGTTTTGAAAAGAGCATACTCGCCTTCTGCACCGTTGGGATAGCTGAAGATATTATCTCTATAAGTAATGTTGGCGCCGGTCGAATCTGACACAGCCTCAGCATCATATTCAATAAATCTTCTGTTACCACTGGTAAGGGCGCTTTCAGCTTCCTTTGAAACACTGAAAACGTTGCCCTCGATGATTATGTTATGCGCAACCGAGGCTGCCGGTGCGGGATTGGCAATAAAAATCGAACTACCATCAGTAGTTTTGGTACCAACCACGTCATAAAACTTATTATTAAGAATATTAACCTTTACGGAATTAGCAGGATATGTAATAAAGCGGTTGTTTTTGGTCAACAGATAGATAAATCTGTTGGCACCCCAATCCATACCAACACAGTTTTTGATGGTGATTTCGGGGCTTGCTGCATACTCACCAAGGAAGTTCTTGGCAGCGGTTGCATATGTAGGCATGGAAGGCATCAAGAACAAACGGTGGTTGTTGGAAGTGTTGGGCTGAGTGAAGAAGCAGTTATCAAATACGATCTTGTTAGCTTCAATTTCATCATAGCCGTTATTACCGTAATTTGTTCCGGCAAAGGACTGCAAAGTATTATAATTAAAGTAGCAGTTTTTGAATTCCCACATATCGTCTGCAGGAGCAGGACCACCACTGTCATAGGAATTAAAGGTCATATTGGTGTGTGGTGCTTCCAGGTCGCTGACAAAATAGTTATGTACCATAATATTAGTATAGCGATCGGCGCTGATTGCCGCCAGACAAGCGTTTTTGGAACCTGCAAAACCATCCAAGGTGAAGTTACATCTTGCCGGGAAATTAAACGTATCTGTCAAAACGGTTTCAGTAGAGGAATCAGCGCTTCTGCCATTTTGAATTGCTTTGGCAGTTTCCTTGGTATCGCGCTCGTCGTTAACAGGGTTTTTGCCTGCTTGCGCACCCAGGAAATATACGTTGATCAGTTGATCAACCGTGGGTACGTTACTGGTCAAAGCGCTGAAACTTGTTTCGTCAACAAGTCCGATTTCACCAACAGCGAATGCAACAACAATGTCGCGCACAACAGTGTCGGGTGCCGCAACCCATTTTGTACAATAGGCCCTAACTGCAGCCATCAATTCCGGCATCGTGGCAAAAGCATTGGTCTTCCAGATCAGATTGTAGGTTTTACCGTTACCCCACTCTTCTCCGTCACCATAGGTGTACTCAAAGCTTTCTCCCTCGACCGCGGGCTCCAGTTCTGCCCATACCGGATCAAAAAAGAAAACGTTTGCATCAGGGTCAACCGCGTAGCCGCCATCGACACCTGTGATCTTTGCATAGGGATCTTCCGTTGCCAAAGGTGCAACGTCCTCAGCTGCGGCAGGCAGTACGACACAAGTCATCATACTGACAACCATCAGCAAACAAAGGATCAGCCCTAAAGCTCTTTTTGCATTGTTTTTCATTTGCAAGACTCTCCTCTTCGGGTTATTTTTAGGCATATAAACAAAATATATACCAACCCAATTTTACTATCTAATTATACTATATTTTATATATAAATACAATTTGGAATTTTGCTAAAAAAACACTTTCTTTTTTAGTCATATTGCACAAAACGACACCCTGCAATTCGCAGGGTGATCCAAAATAAAAAAGGAACTTCCGAAACGGAAGTTCCTCTTTGGTTTAATCTATTGTTTCGGCTTTAATGGTGTTGGTATTGCCCGAGGTACCGTTGTTGACACCGCCGGTAATTACCACCAAATCACCCTTTTTAAGTCCGAAATGTTCTGCCGTCAAACGTTTTGCCTCATGGAACATAACGTCGGTAGAATCATAGGCGCGCATCATCACGGGTTTAACGCCCCAGGAAAGCGCCAGTTTATACCAGGCTTTGCGGTCGGTTGCAAGTCCCAAAATGTCCGCAGGGCAACGGAATCTTGATACCATACGCACCGTTCTTCCCGACAGGGAGCACACGCACATTGCCTTAGCACCAATATCTATCGTCATACCGCAAGCGGCGTGAGATATGGCATCTACCATATTTTTGATTTTAAAATCGGTTTTGCGGAAACGCTTGGCATAATGAATGCTCTTTTCGGTTTGCTCTGCAATTTTTGCCATCGTTTCCACGGCAAGTATGGGATACTTTCCTGCCGCTGTTTCACCCGAAAGCATAATAGCGCTGGTACCGTCGTATACCGCGTTGGCAACGTCGGAAATCTCCGCACGGGTGGGTCTGGGATTTTGAATCATACTTTCCAGCATTTCCGTTGCGGTAATCGAGCGTTTGCCGAGCAATCGGCACTCGGTAATGATGCGCTTTTGCACCGCAGGCAGTTGCTCAAAAGGAATCTCCACGCCCATATCACCTCTGCCGATCATAATGCCCTCGCAATAATCGCAGATTTCGGAAATATGGTCAATGCCGCTTTGATTTTCGATTTTTGCAATCAGTCCGATGCCCTCGGCACCCTGCTCGTCTAAAAATTTCTGCACGTCTATTAAATCCTGCGCGCAGGAAACAAAGGAACAGGCAACAAAGTCCACGTCGTGCGCGATGCCGAACTTCAGATCTTCTTTATCCTGCTCACTAAGATAGGTTTGCTTGAGCACTTTTTTGGGGAAACTCATACTCTTGCGATCCCCCATCTCACCGCCTGCGATAACGCGACAATGAATTTCGGTATCACTCAACGACTCAACTTCAAAAATCAGAAGTCCGTTGTTGACAAGCACCCTGTCTCCTACCGACAGATCCTTTGCCATTCCTTTATAGCTGACCGAAACGCGCTGTTTGTCACCCAAAACGTCTTCGGTGGTGAAGGTGAATTTATCCCCGTCATTTAAAAAGATTTTTCCGTTTTCAAACAGACCGATTCTATACTCAGGCCCCTTTGTATCAAGCATAATGGCAATGGGCAAATCAAGGTCATCTCTGACCTTTTTAATCAGTCTGATCTTTTCCGCCTGTTCGGCATGAGAGCCGTGCGAAAAGTTGAGTCTTGCCACGTTCATTCCCGCCTTTGCAAGACCGATAAGTACCTCCTCGGAGCTGCTGGCAGGGCCGATGGTACAGATAATTTTTGTTTTGCGCATAGGGTTTGATTTCTCCTTATTTATTAACGGACAACAGATTAAAATAATCTTTAGCCCACTTCTCTTCCATCATAAAATATAGCATATTTTGCCAAACGTGTCAATTCTCATGGCATAAAAAAAGAACACGCGGTAAGCGTGTTCTTTCTCTCATTTTAAAGAGTGTTGAGTTTTTTGGTCAGCTGGCTCTTTTTGCGAGCGGCGTTGTTTTTATGAAGCAGGTTTTTGGCAGCAGCCTTGTCAACCTTTTGAACAGCCTCCGCATAAACAGCAGTGGCAGTTTCTTTATCACCGGCTGTAACAGCAGCATCGAATTTCTTAAGAGTAGTTCTCAGTTCGCTCTTTGCCATTTTGTTTTCCAAAGTCTTGGTTTCGGTAACGATAACTCTCTTTTTAGCAGATTTAATATTCGGCACGGGGTGCACCTCCCTCACATTATTTTTATCAGTAATTGACATTTTACCATTAAATTTACATAAAATCAATACCTTTTTCCTAAAAAACACTATTTTTTCTTGACTTCGCAAAAATAGTGTTGTACAATGTATACATATTGCTATAATTTTGTGGATAGAAAGGTATGCAATTTGGAAAATTTTGTCAAATTTGATCACAATCTGCTGACCCTTGCATTGCAGAACGATCAAGACGCGTATGCGCAAATCATTCATTTTTTCTATCCCATCATCGCTTCCATCTCCTCATCCTACTTTCTTTCGGGGGGAGACAGGGACGATTTAATGCAAGAAGGGCTGATCGGGCTGTACCGCGCCGTTTGCAGTTATGACGAGAGCAAAAACGATAATTTTGTCAAATACGCCAAAATCTGCATCCACCGCGCCATTCTCACCGCCATCAAGGCGGACGCTCGACTCAAAAACTCCGTGCTCAACACCTCGCTTCCCTTGTCGGACAAGCTGGAACTGCAAGGAGAGAGCGCTGAGGAGATTGCCATTCAGCGTGAACGACTGCTTGACGTATATGAGAAGATTGAAGACAAGCTCAGTGACTTTGAAAGAAAGATACTCACCCTCTTTATCGACGGTCTTTCTTACAAGGAGATTGCTCAAGCGGTGGACAAAACGCCAAAGAGTGTAGACAATGCGCTCAGCCGCATCCGCGGCAAATTACTTTCGTAAATATCCGCTATCAGTCGGATAATTTATATTTTTTCAAAAAGAGAGAGGTAAACCCCAATGTACGAAGACAAGACATTAACTTGCAAAGAGTGCGGCAAAGAGTTTGTTTTCACCGCAGGTGAACAAGAGTTTTATGCCGAAAAAGGCTTCCAAAACGAGCCTCAGAGATGCAAGGAGTGCAGAGATGCCCGCAAGGCAGCTGCCAAGAGCGCCAGAGTTATGTATGATGCAGTATGTGCAGCATGCGGTGCTGATTGCAAAGTTCCCTTCCAACCCACCGAAGACAGACCTGTTTATTGCAGCGAATGCTTCGCTAAAATGAAAGAGGAGCAAGCATAAGCTTTTTAATAACTTAAGCTAAAAAATCCCGTCACCACTTAGGTGACGTGATTTTCTTATTGTGTGTTTTTTATTTCCAGCCTGTCAGCTTTGAAATTTCTGCTTGCAGCACTTTGGCGGCCGTTTGATGCGCGGCTTTATCGGGGTGACCGAGCACTCTGCCTGCAGCTTCCGGCAAGGCAAGAAAACTGGTCTTACTGTCGCCCACAGCGCTGACAGCGCTCTTCAGTGCAGCCTCTTTCTTGTTACCCATCAAACCATATGCCACAATGATAAAGGCATCGGGATTTTTCTTTCGGATATCCTTCAAAAATGCGGTGGTGGCGGTGGTAACCTCAGCATCACTGCTGGTTGCATGGTCGTTGGTTGCCAGATTGACGACGACCACGTGGGGCTTAAATTTGGAGAAATCCCACTTAACGTCGGGGTTGTTATACTGATCCAGCATCGGATAAAGTGACGGCATCAGTTTATCGGTATCGCCGCCGGTGTTGTGCGCCAGACCTCTGCCGCTGATCGCAACGACGTTATATTCCGCCTTCAAGGCTTGTCCCGTCAGCGCGGCATAGGTGCAACTGCCGTCCTCCGTCATCGTGCTCCAAGCGGTAGTGGAAGCGTTGCCGAGGGTACCGTAACCAACGGTGATTGAGTCGCCGATAAATTCAATGCGACGATCCTTGGCAACAGGCGGTGCCTGAATCACACCGTTTTTCAGCAAGGTGATGTCCATAACACCGACTGCCGAAGAACGCGCGTTGGTACGCTTAACCACGCGCACGGTATGAACGCCTTTTTTAAGACCGGAACAAAGGGTAACGGTCTGCATACTTTCGGTAATTGCCACGGGCTTTGCATCCCTCTTACCGTCTACAACAATATAAATATAGGGAATGTTTTGATCCGAGAAAGCGCCTGTTTCAAAGGTTGCCTCAGCACCGGTACCGTTAAAGGTAAACTCAAAGCCGGACTCGGTCCAGTTGAAATAGTAGGTGCCGTTTTGCTCATAGGTGCGGCCAAAAAAGCGCACGTCTTTGGAAAGGTCAACCGTGCCCGGCATCGGCTGATTGGTTACAGGAGTATCGGGCTCGGGTGTGGGCGTATTAACAGGGGGTTGCTCGGGAGTTTGCTCAGAGGGTTGTTCGGGCGTTTGCTCAGGGGTTTGCTCGGGCGTCTGTTCGGGGGTTTGCTCAGGCGTTTGCTCAGGGGTTTGCTCGGGAGTTTGCTCAGGGGTCTGCTCGGGGGTTTGCTCGGGCGGAACAACAATTGTTCCCGGTCCGTTCACGGGGCCCCAATCATCTTCCGGTGCTTTTGCTGCGCATCCGCCAAGCAGCAGCACTGCGATCAGCAAAAAGGAAATCCATTTCATTTTTTTCATAAACGTCACTACTCCTCAGTCTTTATAATCTAAGCATATCATACTCTTTGACTTTTAGCAAGAAAAATCACCCGTCATCATTTGAAAAAGACGGGTGATTTTTTCAGTTAATGCTCAAAACGGGCTCAAACACCGTTTCGATCACGCGAGGGCAAAACTCGGGAGAATAGCGCCAACGCTCGATATGATCATCGTTTACAAAATATTTGGGTACCTGCGGCGGCGGAGCGCTCTCCCCTGTGTCGACAATGGCAAGCTTCACCTTCATTTTGTCGGGCAAAATGCTTTTAATATACACCCCTGCAAGTTTCCCTGCCTCAATGCCGGGCGCATATTCCGCAAGTCCTGCAAGATTGGGCGAAAGCTCGACGAAAATGCCGTAACTCTCCACACTGCGAACAATGCCGCTGACCGTCTGCCCTGCTTCAAACATTGCGGCATTTTCCTTCCAGGTGCCAAGCAGTTCTTTGTGGGACAGGGTGATGCGACGGTTTTCCCTGTCAATCTCCTTAACGACGGCACGTATCTCCATTCCCACGCTAAAGCGGTCAGCAGGGTGACGGATACGGCTGACCGATATATTGTCAATGGAAATCATGCTGACAATGCCGCACCCAATATCCGCAAACGCGCCAAACGGCTCAAGATGAGTGATACGCGCATCAATAATATCCCCTTGTTGCAAGGTGGAAAACAGTTTGTCACTGCACTCCTTTTGCGCCGCCGCTCTGGAGAGGAGTATGCGACCGCTCACCTCATCCACCGCCGTCACCTTAAAGGACACCATTTTGTTGACACGGGTGATGATCGCCACGTCTCTGACCGTTCCCTCTCTGACCCCGAGCGCACTTTCCTCTCTTGGAATAATGCCACGGTACTGCCCCAAATCCACGTATAAATTATGTGCCGCATCGCACATCACACAGCGCGCCTGCAGAATCTTTCCCTGCTTCATTGCCATTTTCAGTCCCAGCAAAGAATCAAGATAGACCTCCTCCGTCGCACCGCAAACGCCCTCACTTGTAAAAAGATTTTCCTTCATATTGTTTCCCTCCAACTTTTTGTATATGTCTATGACTTTTTCTGCGCAAGTATGCTCCAACTTTTTTATTTTTCGGATTGCTTATATTATAATATTGTGGTATAATACAAAATGTAAAATTATGTAGAGTGGATAAATTAATCCAAAAAAGAGGTTTTTTATGAACATCTCGGTTGGCGATCACATCGTTATGAAAAAGCCCCACCCGTGCGGCAGTAAGGAATTTACCGTTACCCGCATCGGCGCAGATTTTAAAATCAAATGCGCCTGTTGCGGCAGAGAAATGATGTTACCGCGCAGTAAAGTTGAAAAAAACATTAAAGAAATCAAAGGTGCACTATGATTGAAAAATTAACTGAAATTGAAAAAAGATTTGATGAAATCGGCAATATGCTCGCTGATCCTGACGTTTTGTCGGATCAAGCCAACTACACAAAGCTGATGCGTGAACACAAGCAGCTTTCTCCCATTATGGAAGAATTCAATCGCTACAAAGGCCACGCGGAAGCATTTGAAGAAGCCAAAGAACTGCTGGATATGGGGGATCAGGAACTCAAAGAACTGGCAGAAGAACAGTATAAAGAAAGCAAACTCGGCATGGAAGAAAGCGCCGAGGCACTTAAAATTTTACTGTTGCCCCGTGACCCTAATGACGACAGAAACGTAATCGTCGAAATCCGCGGTGGTGCAGGTGGTGAGGAAGCGGCGCTGTTTGCCGCCGCACTGTACAGAATGTACACTATGTATGCCGAAGCCAAGGGATTCCGCTACGAAGTATTGTCCCTCAACGAAACGGGACTGGGCGGCATCAAGGAAATCGCCTTTAACATTATGGGTGACGGCGCTTATTCACGCTATAAATTTGAAAGCGGTGTTCATCGCGTTCAGCGCGTTCCCGAAACCGAAAGCGGCGGCAGAATTCACACCTCTACCGTTACCGTTGCCGTTTTGCCCGAAGTTGAGGAAGTTGATTTTGAAATCAACGCTGCCGATCTGCAGGTAGATACCTACCGCGCCAGCGGTGCCGGCGGTCAGCACGTTAATAAAACCGAAAGCGCCATCCGCATCACCCACCTGCCCACAGGGTTGGTGGTAGAATGTCAGGACGAACGCTCTCAGCACAAAAACCGTGAAAAAGCCATGAAGGTACTGCGTTCTCGTCTGCTTGATATGGAAATGGCAAAACAACAAGCGGAAATTGCCGACCAAAGAAAAAGTCAGGTTGGTACGGGTGACCGCAGTGAACGTATCCGTACTTATAACTATCCGCAAGGCCGCGTCACCGATCACCGCATCGGACTGACCCTTTATAAACTCGAGCAAACCTTGGGCGGAGATCTGGATGAACTCGTAGATGCCCTCATCACCGCCGATCAGACCGAAAAGCTCAGAGCCGGTCTATAAAAGCATAACCTCTAATACTTATATTAGAGGTGAAAACAATGAATTTATGGTTGCTTGGAACCGTTGTCTGTTTGCAAAGCTCCGTTGCCACCGCAGTAACTTTATTGCCGTGGCGCACCGGTGCACGTTCTTTTTCGCAAGGGGCCGCACTGGCACTGCTTTTATTCGGACTGTTGCCGCAAACTTTGCAACTTTGCTCCGCACTTGTGTTGGCACCTGCGTTGGTACTGGGCATCATTTGCTCGGTATTTATCCGCGAAAGTGTGCCCAAAGCAATGAATGCACCGCTACATTGGTGCCTGTGGCTGACGGTATATACGTTTTTACAGGCAATCGGCATACTGCCGATATGGTCACTGCTGTACCTTGTTCCCATCGCTTTGGCACTGCCTCGATTTAAAGCATCGGATTTGCTGACGGTGCTACCGTCGACACTGAGTTTTGCAGTAGGTTGCCTTTGGAGTGTGCCTGCCAAATGGCAGGGAATGTTGTTTGGCGTTGCCTGCGGTATGATGCTTGGGTGTATCCCCTGCCATAAATCACAAACACTTGCCGGTGGCATTGCCATCGGTGTGATACTATCATTTTTGTAAGGAAGTTTTACTGTTGCAAACGAAAATTTATCAAAATATAGATACCGCAGGACTGGCAGAATGCGGTGAGTTGTTGCGGCAGGGGCAGATTGTTGCCTTTCCCACCGAAACGGTGTATGGGCTCGGCGCCTCAGCACTTTGCGACACGGCGGTTGCCGCCATCTTTGCCGCCAAAAATCGTCCGAGTGACAATCCGCTGATTGCACATATCAGCGATTTGTCGATGTTGCCGATGGTGGCAAAAGAGGTGTCAGACGCGGCAATGCGCCTGTTTGAAATCTTTTCCCCCGGACCGCTGACGGTGATTTTACCCAAAGCCGACGGTATCAGTCCACTGGTCACCGCAGGGGGACAAACGGTGGCAGTACGTATGCCTGCCCACCCCATTGCAAACGCTTTGATTGCCGCCGCAGGTGTACCGATCGTGGCGCCCAGCGCCAACTTAAGCGGCAAACCCTCTCCGACCGACTTTGCCACCACACTGGAAGACCTAAACGAAAAAGTCCCTGCGGTGATTGACGGGGGACCTTGTTCCGTCGGTGTTGAAAGCACGGTGGTACTGCCAATGGGAGATACCCTTAGAATTTTGCGACCCGGTGCCGTCACCGCCGATATGTTGGAGGCGGCAGGATTTAAGGTGGAGATTGATCCCAATATTTTAGCTCCGCTCGACGATAAAAAGCCGGTGCTTTCCCCCGGTATGAAGCATCGCCATTATGCACCCAAAGCCCCCTTGACCATTCTCAAGGGTGAAAAAGAAGCGGTTTTAAACTTTTTGCGCCAAAAGCAACTTGAGGGCGCAGGCATCCTTTGCTTTGAGGGGGAGCTTACAGGTGAAAACGTTTTTACCTTCGGCACCGAAAAAGATGCCGCAAGTCAGATGAGGCATCTCTTTGCTTCTCTGAGAAAATTTGATAAAACCAATGTCCGCGAGATTTACGCGCGGTGTCCCGGCACTGAGGGCGTAGGTCTTGCCGTATATAACCGACTGCTCAGAGCAGCCGAGTTTCACACGTTGGAGGTGACAAAATGACACTGATTGGACTGTGTGGCTTAAGCGGCAGTGGCAAAACGTTGGTTGGCGGACTCTTTGCAATGCAAGGCTTTGAGCACGTAGACTGTGACAAAGTGGTGCACGAGCGCCTTTATAAGCGCCAAGACGTACGCGCTTTGATTGAAACGCATTTCGGCAAAGAAATGCTGACCGAGCAAGGCATCGACCGCCAAAAACTCGGTGCTCTCGTCTTTGCCGACGAGCAAAAACTGCAGCTTTTAAACGACATTGTCAGAGACCCTGTCACCGAAGAAGTACTAAACTATGCCGAAAACTGCGGCAAAGAATACGTACTGCTGGATGCCCCCACCCTGTTTGAAACGGGGGTAGACAAAAAGTGTGCGGCAGTCATCGGTTTGATTGCCCCCACCAACACCTGTATCGAGCGCATTATGAATCGCGACGGTATCAGTAAAGAACAGGCGAAAGCGCGTCTGTCCCGCCAGAAAGGCGAAGAATTTTTAAGAAAACATTGCCGGTATATTCTCGTCAACGACGGAAATATCGTAGGGCTGACCAAAAAAGCTCTGCAACTGGCTGAACAAATCAAAAAAGGAGAAACTGAAAAATGAGCAAACATATCTACGAAAAGAAAAGTGTTTATGAAAACGGTTATCCCGTGGAACTTGGTGACAAGGTTGCCGCCAAGTACCTTAAATTCTTAAAGGAAGGCACCACCGAGCGCAGATGCGTAAACTATCTCATCGACGTAGCTGCCGAAAACGGCTTTACTGCCTTTGAAAAGGGCAAAGAGTATAAAGCAGGAGACAGAGTGTATTTCAACAACCGCGGCAAAGCCATTGCTTTTGTGGTATTCGGCAAACAGCCCGTGGAAGCAGGTGTGCACATTGCCGCCGCACATATCGACTCTCCCCGTCTTGACCTCAAGCCCAACCCCATTGCCGAGCAAGAGGGTCTGGTACTGCTCAGAACGCACTACTACGGTGGTATTAAGAAATATCAATGGACCGCGATTCCCTTGGCTTTGGAAGGCGTGATCATTAAAAAGGACGGCACAACGGTAGACGTTCATGATGACGACCTTACTTTCTGCATCACCGACCTGTTGCCCCATCTGGCTTATGCACAGGCTGAAAAGACCGTTGCCAAAGCCATCGAGGGTGAAGATCTGCGCGTTTTGGCAGGCAGTACGCCCGACCAGGATGCGAAAAACGACAAAGTTAAAAGCGCCATTCTCGACCTGATTTATGATAAATACGGCATCGAGGAAGTTGACCTGCAATGTGCAGAGCTTACAATGGTGCCCAAATTAGAGCCTGCCGAAATCGGATTTGACAAGAGCATGATCGGTGCCTACGGTCAGGATGACCGCATCTGCGCCTTCACCGCTTTTGAGGGTCTGTTGGAAGTAGACGCTCCCGAAAAGACCGCCATTGTATTTTTGGCAGACAAAGAGGAGATTGGCTCCGAAGGTGTCAGCGGTATGCAGGGCAGATTCTTTGAAAGAATGCTCTCCCTCATTTCCTGTGGCGGCGATATTCTTGAAATCTGCGCCAACAGTAAGTGCCTGAGCGCTGACGTAAATGCCGCGCTTGATCCCATCTACCCCTCCGTTCATGACAAACAAAATGCTTGTCTGCTCGGCTACGGCCCCTGCTTTACCAAATACACAGGCGCCCGCGGCAAATCCGGCACCAGTGATGCCAGTGCGGAAGTAATGCGTTTCTTTGCCAATATTATGGACAAGGAAAACATCGTTTACCAAACAGGTGAACTCGGTGCAGTAGATGTCGGCGGTGGCGGTACCGTGGCAATGTATATGGCAAAGCGCGACATTGATACTCTGGACATCGGTGTAGGTCTGCTCTCTATGCACGCCCCCTACGAAATTGCTTCCAAGGCTGACGTTTATGAAACCTACCGCGCAATGCGCGCCTTTTTGAAATAATGAAAAACACCGCTTTTTATTCAACCGAAATTTTTCTGCCCGACGGGCAGGACAATACCAAATGGAGCGTTATTGCCTGCGACCAGTTTACCGAACAAAAACAGTACTGGGCGCAGGTGGAGAAGATTGTCGGCACTGCGCCCTCCACCCTCCATATGATTTTGCCCGAGGCATATCTTGATGAGGCTGATGCTCCTAACCGTATTCAAAACAGTGCTGCGCAAATGCGCTCCTATCTTGAAAACGGCGTACTGAAAAGCTTTCCGGGTGCGGTGATTTACGTTGAGCGCACCTTGTCCGACGGTACGGTACGACCCGGTCTTGTCGGTGCACTGGACTTAGAGGAATACAGTTTTGATACCAACACCCAAACCCTCTGCCGTCCCACCGAGCAAACGGTGCCTGAGCGTATTCCGCCCCGTAAAAAGATCAGAGAGGCGGCAAGTCTTGAACTCCCCCACGCGATGCTGTTGATGGACGACAAAAACGGCACCGTTATCGAAGCCATCGGCAACCAAAAAGAACGCCTTACACCTGTCTATGACTTTGATTTAATGCAAGGTAGCGGTCACCTCAAGGGTTGGCTGCTGAGCAAAGACGTTCAAAACGAAATGCAAGCGGCTTTGCTTGATTTAAAAGCGGCAAGTGAGCAAAAATACGGCTCTGCTCTGCTGTTTTTGGTGGGTGACGGCAATCACTCCATTGCCACCGCCAAAGCCTGCTATGAGCAAATCAAGGCGCGTCTTGGAGATGCGGCGGCAGACCATCCTGCACGCTACTGTTTGGTGGAGGTTTGCAATCTGCATCATCCCTCCATTCGCTTTGAGCCGATTCACCGCATTCTCTTTGGAGTAAGCAAGGAAGAATTGCTTTCCGCTCTGCGCTGTGAGCAACCTGCAGAAAAGTGTGCCGAGCAAAGTTTTGAACTGATGGACAAAGACGGCAGAGAGAAAATCTTTCTGCCAAATCCCACCTCTAAACTCACCGTCGGTACTCTGCAACAGTTTTTGGATGAATTTATGGCAAAGAATGCCTCCGTCGGCATCGACTACGTGCACGAGTTTTCCTCTTTGGAGCAATGTTGTGCCGAAGGCGGACTGAGTTTGATACTGCCTGCAATGGATAAGGATCTGCTCTTTGAGAGCATTCTTGCAGACGGCGTTTTGCCCCGTAAAACCTTTTCTATGGGACATGCGGCGGACAAACGTTTTTATCTGGAATGTAGAAAAATAGTAAAGTAAGGAAGAAAAAATGAAAAGAATAATCGTATTTTCTCTTTTAATCTGTATGCTGGTGTCGATGTGTGCCTGCTCCATAGGAAAAGAGCCTGTTCCCCAAACCGTTCCTCAGACGTTTGATGCAAAGCCCTTTATCGACCCGATGCAAGTTTATGTAAACGGCAAGGGACTCAGTGAGGTTTATAAGAAAAACGATACACAGTACATTTGCCTTGGGGAACTGGTTACCATTCTGGGCGGCAGTATTACCACCGATGCCACCGGCAAACCGCCCTACACTGCCTCCATCACACTGGAGGGCAAAACCTTTAGCATTTCTAACGAGGAAGAATATCTTAAAGAGGGTGAGCAACAACATCCCTTGGTGTTTGAACCGCTCTATGACGGGCAAAACTGGTACGTGACAATGGAACCCATTATGTCACTGTTTAACTACCATGTGTTTGAAAACACCAAAACTGACACCCGCTACTACACAAGACTTCCCTCCACGACTGACATTCCTGACGGCAAAAATATCCCCACCTTAATGTATCACGCAGTCAGCGACAAAATGTGGGGCATTGCCGAACTGTTTGTCTCCCCTGCAGAGCTTGAAAAACAGCTCAAATATCTCAAAGAAAACGGTTTCACCACCATCACCTTTGAGGATTTTGATAACCTTGACAAAATCGAAAAACCCGTTTTGCTGACCTTTGACGACGGATATGATGATAACTACCACAATCTTTTGCCACTGCTCAAAAAGTACAATGCCAAAGCCACCGTCTTTGTCATCACAGGTGAGATCGGCAAACAAAACTATATGACCGAGGAGCAAATCAAAGAGATGGACGCTTCGGGACTGGTTTCCATTCAGAGCCACACCGTTACCCATCCTTTCCTTGCCAACATTCCTGCCGACCAAGTCACCACAGAGCTTTTGGAAAGCAAACGTACTATTGCAAAACTCACAAACAAAGAGCCCTTTGTTTTGTGCTATCCCACAGGCAGCATTTCCGATACAGCGGTTATCGAAGTTGAAAAGCACTATTCTTTTGGACTGCTGATGAACGGCGGTATGTACACCACAGGTGAGGACGACCGCTACCACATTCCAAGATACTACGTTTCACGCTTCACCACTATGGATACCTTTGCCGCCAACCTGCAAAACTAAAAACCTACTTAAACTAAAAAAGAGAAGACTCAAAAAATGAGTCTTCTCTTTCTTTTTCTCTTTACCGCATTCTATAAAAAAATGGGAAATGTTCTTAAAGAACATTTCCCAATTTTCATATTTATTATTTAATGTAGGAAGCAATCTTTTCGATGTTTTTATCAAACGCGGTAACCACGTGTTTTTTGGCGAATGCTTCGTACTCAGCACTGTACTTATCGGATACGTAGTTGCTCTCAGCGGCATTTTTCCAAGAGGGAGCACCGTTGGCAACGAAGTACATAATGTGATAACCGTATTCGGTTTCAACAACGGCGGTATCACCGGGTTTTCTGGCGGCATCGTAGCTCCAGTTTTCAAAGGACTCTACCATTTCGCCTCTGCCGAAGTTTTCATACAGACCACCGGTTTCTTTAGAGCCGGTATCGTCGGTATTGTCGTGTACCAATGCGGCAAAGGACTCCTCGGTTGCCTCCCCTGCTGCCCAGTCGGCAAGCAGTTTGTCAGCCTTTGCTTTGGCTTCTTTGACTTGCGCCGTATCTTCCATATCCTCGGGTGCGATCAGAATGTGACGAACGGTTTTGGTTGCCTCTTCATTACGAGCGCGGGGGTTGAGCACCAAGAATACTTTAAAGAGTCCGTTTTCTTCGTCCTCTACCACCTTGATATCGCCTGCTTTGGTTTTCTCACCAAACAAGAAGTCGATACCAACGTAGGATTCACTGTAAGCAAAGTCGTTGCTCAAAGTGGTTTCAACCTGACCGTCCAGCTTGTCGTCTTCCATCTTCAGAGTGTTTTTAAAGTAGTTTTTCAGCCAAGCAGTAAAGGCGGCTTCGTTGCCGGTTGCGGCAAGTTCGTCAGCCAGTTTCTTAGCTTCGTCGCGAGTCATCTTGTCTTCTTCTGCATCGGTATCCTTATCGGTAGCATAAGAGAAGGAATACATACGATAGTCAACAACGTCGTAATCGTTTTTGTTGTCCTTATAATACTTCTCAAGGTCTGCATCGGTATACTTGATGCCCTCTTGCACCTTTGCCTGATAGTTGGCGGCAAGCAGGCTCAGTTCCAGACAAGTTTTAATATCGTCTTTGGTAAGACCGGGAGCAAAGTTTTCAGCGGTAACGTTTTTGAGGGTTTCTTCAATTTCCTTGTTATCCTCGTCGCTGAGTTTCACGCCTGCTTCCTTGGCGGCTTGTGCCAAAACCAAGGTCTGCTTAACCTGATCGACGGTACCCTTCATAAAGTAGTCGTACCAAGTCATTGTCTTGCCATCGTCATCGGTATAAGGAGAGGTTTGCTCTTTGAGAGATTTCTCCTGATCCAGTCCCATATACTCAATGTATTGCTCATTGTTTTGCATAAAGCTTGCATAGTAGTTCTGGAAGAAATACATTTGCTGTGCATTATTGATCTTGTAATCAACACTTTCAACTGCAATATCTTTTTTCAGATAGGTGCCGTTTTGACGGTTGTTGGAATTGATCGTAGTATAAACGATCATACCCAGTAAACCTACCACCAATACGATTGCGGTTGCAATCGAGGTGATGCGGATGATCTTATCCTGTCTTTCTTTCTTTTTGGCGGCTACCTTTTTGGCGGCCATCTCGTCAGCTCTTGCAAGACGAGCGCGTTGTCCTTTTCCCATGGAAAAACATCCTTCCTATAATTATTGAAACTATTTTATCATACCTTATATAAAAAATAAAGGATTTTTAAATAAATTTAACAGTTTTTTCACAGCGCGGCTATGTCCACCAAAACTTTGGCGCTCTCCGCACGGGTCGTATGCCCCTTGGGGCAAAACTTTCCGTTGCCCATTCCGTTAATAAGTCCCATCTCATACAGTGCCAAAACGTCTTTTTTGGCCCAAGAGGAAATGTCCTGTTTGTCGGTAAACGGGGTGCGCTCGGTTTGCGCAGGGGCAATCTCTTTATATCCAAGATAACGGCTGATAAAAGCGCACATCTGCTCACGGGTAATGCTTTCATCGGGAGCAAACTCATCTTTGCTCATTCCCTTAACCACGCCTGTGGCACTGCCCCATCTCACTGCATCGGCATACCAACTTTTTGCGCCAACGTCTTTGAATTTTTCACCTGTAAAGTCCTTTGCCTTTTCACCGCTCAGACGGTAGAGTGCCGTTACAAACATAGCGCGGCTGACCTTTTGCTCGGGTGCAAAGGTTTGTTTTGCGGTGCCGACCATAATGCCCTGCGCCACCGCTTCGCCAACGGCTTTATAATACCACGCTTTATGAGAAACGTCGGTAAACAAATCACCGTATTTGGTGACGGTAAAGGTCACAAATCTGTCAGCCTTACCTTTCACGCGCACCAACACGTCACATACCTTTTTCATCGAAATCGGCTCACTGTAAGCATCACTTTTGGAGCCGGGCTTACTGCCGTCGGTAGTATAGTAGAGTTTGGCGCCCTCGGGTGCCGTGAGCGTTAACTTTCCGTCGGCATATGCCGCCTTGGGTGCGGCGGCAGAGGAAAGAGTGATGCTCTTTTTACTTTCCTGTGAAAGCACCTCTTTGTAGGCAACCGCACGGATCGTGATGTTTTGTGTCACCGTAAAAGCGGCACTGTAGGGTATGCTTTTTTCACTCGGTTCACTGCCGTCGATGGTGTAGAAAATCTTTGCACCCTCGGTTTTGGTTTTGAGGGTTACCTTTTTGCCGCCCCACACGTCACCGACCGTAATGCTCGGTGCCTTGGGTGCCTCTGCGGCAGGCAAGGTGATGCCTTTGTTATAAGCAGAAGTATACACCGCGCCTTTTTGCATGGTGATGCCTCTGCGACGAAACAGTTCGTTGACCGTTACACATTCATATCCGCGCGCTTGCAACGTATCAATGGCGCGCAGTGCTCCCGTCACGCTGGTGGGATATAAGTCGTGCAACAATACGATACTGCCGTCGGTCGTCTTGCTGATGATTTGATTATATACTGCATCTGCATTGCGGCTTTGCCAGTCCAGTGTGTCAACGCTCCACAAAATCAGCGGACCGTAACTTTGCTGACGGACGGTGGCATTGTAACTGCCGTAGGGCGGACGCATACTGTACATCTGATCGCCGCCGTATGCCTCCAGTTTGCTTTCGCAGTATGAAAGCTCACTTGCAATGGAAGCGGCAGACAGGGTGGTCAGTTGCGGATGATTGGTGGTATGATTGCCGATCTGATGCCCCTCATTAACCAATCGGCGCATAACATTCGGATAACTGCCGATGCGGTTTCCTACCACAAAGAAAGTGGCTTTGGCGCCGCGCTCTTTGAGTCCGTCCAAAAGGCGCGGTGTGTAGCCGCTGGGGCCGTCGTCAAAGGTGATGGCAACGAGTTTGGTTGCCGCTTGTGTTTGCGGTGCAAGACACAAAGGAAGTGACACTGTCAGCACCAATACCAATAAAAACGATACTATCTTTTTCATTTTCTATCCTTCTGTTTTCCAGCTTATGCCAACGGCAAACTTTCGCTGACAATTTCCGTGCCCGTTTCGGAAACAACCACGGCACAGATGCTCATTTCATCAATGTCCGCTCCCATTCTCTTGTAGGTTGCCGCAAAGGCTTTACCGTAATCATTGATGGGATGCCCATAAAAGCTTCCGTAGCTTTCTATTACTTCGGTTACAAATTCATCTTTGTATTTAAAATCCTGAATGGCAACGTAGGTATCTTTTGTCCAACTTATGCGCACCACAACCTTTACTCCACTGCTTTCCGCGGCGGCAAGGGCGGTATGCACAAACGTTTCAAATACAGGAGAGAAGACATACTTGTCTGCCGCCATAAAGGTCTGTCGCATCGCAACGTTTGTAAACAGATAGCAACCGTTTTGCGCATCATATACCGCAAGATAACCTTCGTTGCGTTTGTCCAGTACCACTGCATCTTTATCTGTTACCAATTTGCCGGTGTTTTCGGCACTGCTGTCAATCAAAGCAGAGCCTTTGAGTGCTACAACGTAGTCGGTTGTCAACGTATGTCCGTTTAAATCGAGGGTAACTTCGGGATTGAGGAGGATCCAATCAGCCTCAACATCCGCATGGATCTTAACGGTCTGACCCTCTTTTGCGGCAACCAGAGCCGCCTCCAGCGTATCATAAGAAACAACACCGATGGAAACCTTGCCGAGCGGATCGATCACTATATCACGTTGCCCCACGATGCCGCAACCGATACATGCCATATGGCCTTTACCGCTTTGGGTGGTGGTGGGATACTCTTCAACGATCAATTCCCAATCGGTATGCACGTCTTTGTCTTTATCAATCACAATGTCACGCTCAGCAATCTCACCGCACAAGGCGCAGTTTTTATGACCGATGCCCGTATCCGAACAAGTCGGAGCAGTATCAACGATTACCTCGTCATCTGCTTTATGGGCATTTTCGTCTTTTGCAATCACGATATCGCGCTCCAGAACTTCACCGCACAAGGTGCAGTTTTTATGTCCCACACCTGTTGCCACACAAGTCGGAGCGGTATCCACAATGATTTCTTCACTTTTGATATGACCTGAAACTTCGCTGGTGTAAACCTTGCCGCAATCGATGCAGGTGTGCTTGATCACACCCATCTGCTCACAAGTTGCCTTTTGCAGCTCGGTATCTTGATAGCGGCACTCACCAAAGGGTTGCCAACCGGTAACACGGGCAACTGTTTCGATCAGTCCCTGTGCTCTGTCAACGTGTGCCGCGCCGTTGGGGTGACCGATGCTCTTTTCGGCGGCGGTGATGGGTGCCAAACGATGATAATACACCTTTTGGTCTCCTGCCGCATTGAGTTCGGCTACCACTTCCGATACTACGGTTTTATACTTTTCACCCATAAAACCATAAGCATAAATAATATAGGCATTCGGATTATCGGCACGTACCTGCTCTACAAACGCTTTACAGCCGACCTTAAATTCGCTTTCGGTACAATGACTGTGGTCGTTGGTACCGTAGTTAACAACAATAACGTCGGGCTCATATTGACTGTGATCCCACTTTACTGTCTTTTTGTTCCAGTCACTATATTCATACATCAAGGGAGCGATATCATTACTGTCACCGCCCGTGTTTTTCACGATACCGCGGCCCGATACGGCAATGGTATGATTTTCAGCGCCGAAGTACTGCGCTGTGAGTGCCGCGTAAGTGATGGTGCCATCTTCGGTGGAAGTGGACCATGTGGTTTCATTATTGGGGTTGAGAGAGCCGTAACCTACCGTAATAGAGTCACCGACAAACTGCATTTTGCGCGAAGAAGATTCATTGGGCAGTGCTACGCTTGCGCCTTCATCCAACCACAGATTTCCAAGTGCCGCCGTGGAAGAACGACCGTTGGTGCGCTTAACAACGCGCACGGTATGGTACCCCGGCTTAAGATTTTGCGCCAACTGCACTAATTGGGCGGCAGAATTCAGTTGAATGGTCTGGGTATGCTCCCCGTCGACGTATATCTTCAAATATGCCGTGTTGACACCGCCCGGATTGTTGGAATACAGCATTGCCCAAAGACCCGTGCCGTTAAAATTAACCTCAAAGCCGGAGTTGGTCCAGTTGAAATAATGCTTGTTGTCCTCTATGTAGGTTCTGCCAAACCATTTTACGTCTTTTTCCAAATCAAAAATCAGTTCGGGTGCCACATCATCTAAAACGCCATTGCTCTTTTTGGTACAGGCGCGGTCCAGATACCACCAATCCTGCAGGTGATTGGAACCGGAAGCGGTTATGGAATTAACCTTTCCGTCTTTGTTTTCATAATAGTTACCACTGATATCTACCTTCGTGGTACTTGCGCCATAATTCCAACAAGTAACGATGTTCCCGATAAATCTGTTTTTCTCCAGTTTAATTTGTGCGCCGTAGGCTTGATTAACTGTAGAATATCCTGCAATTGCAACGTGATTGGATGCAGGTGCCGTGCTATGATAAAAAGTATTACCTATAAAATTATAATAGGTGTTCAGTGTGTTTTGGCGGAATGCAAGTGTATAGGCTTTGTCCGCCGCAAAGGAGTTGATAAAATAGTTGTTTTCAAACGTAGTGGTGACTTTACCGTAACTGCCGATGGTGCTGTTGATGGCACTGCTACTGTCCCAGTTGGCATAGATAACGCGGTAGATGGGGTTTAAAAACATACTGTCGTGAATCTTCCACTCAATGTCTGCCATGCCGCTTTTATATTTTGCTGCCGAAAATAAGTCAGCAAAAATCATGGTACAATCCGCGCCCATAAAGACACCGCCAATGTCCAACTTGTTGGCGTTGAGTTTAAAACCATTTATGGTGGTCTGTCCCTCAAAGCGAATATTTTGTATTGTCACGTCTTTTACATATTCATTTACACTCGCCGAATAAGCGGGATACAGATAAATCGGCTCTGTCGTTCCCGTATGATTTTTAACATAAATGTTTTTAAAGGTCAGTTTTGCCTTACCTGCCTTACCTGCATTGGAGCGCAGCTGTCCGCTACCGGTAAGCTGAATACCGTCAATCGTGACCGTAATATCATTATTATAAATGGTATCACCCGATACACCCAAGAAAATAATACCGTTTACAACGGTTTCACCGTTGCCGCGCCCCTCATTTAAAGTCCAAGCCGAAAATTCATCGGCAGGGTTTTTGGCATTGGGGTTGATGCCTGCCTTGGCACCCAGAATGGTAACACTTTTTTTAATCGTCATCGCGCCGTAGGTACCTGCAAGCAGTACGATGGTGTCCCCGTTTTCTGCCGAATCGAGTGCTTCCTGTGCACTGCCAAAGGCATTATCATTCCAAGAAAGACCAACGCTTTGACCCATATAGGTAACAGCGGACGGCGTGTTCCCTGCACTCCACTCAGGGTTGACGTACAACGCGCCAATCGGTGCACTTACACTTTCTGCCAAAGTTTCCATACTGATGCCTCCCATCATACCGAGTGCCATAATCAGTATCAACATCAAGCTCACAATACGCTTTTTCATAAACATCTCCTATTTCTACAAAATGTCCCGTTTTCCTACCAAAGAAAACGGGACATAAATTATTTTTGATAAACGATTTTAATATTACTGCCTGTGCCGAGATACGCCTGTTGGATATCCAGCGTCAACACGTCATCAACGTATACACGAATTTTGTATCCATTGCCCTTTTTTTTGCCTAAAAAGTCAACAAACTCGTTGCCGCTGACCAGCGGTTTTTCAAAAAACTCGTAATACTCTTTGTAATTTAAGCTGAATACGTCAGCAATACTGTCCCCCGGTGTGATGGTCAGCAATTTTTTCTCCACGTCCTTATCTTCACCAAAGCCCTCGGTCGTGACATTTACATATGCCCTTTCGGGTTCGGGTCCCCAAACAAGAACGCTTACAACGCTGACTACCGCAATGGCCAGTATAATGGCGGCAATAAACAAAAATGCGGCTTTTTTACTCATATCTTATTTCTTCTTCTCATTAAGAGCGTCAAGTTCCGCCTGTGCATCAACGTGAGATTTGGTTACGGAGGTCAGATAATCGGTGATGGAAACTTCGTTTTCCAGCACGTCAACCAGTCCGCTTTCCATCTCGTCAAAGGACAGCAGGTAGTTTTCCATCGGAATGTCACCATTGTTTTTGGAAATGATTTCCCAGGCATCCTTTTCCATTGCAGTGTCCATAGTGATATCACCGGTGTCTTTATAGAAGGGATAATATCCGTCTACATCAAAGATTTCAGGATAGTACTCATAGCTGCCGAAATAGTCGGACAACAAGGTAGTGATCTTAGAGCAAAGCTTGGTAACGTCATCTACGTCAGCCATCAAAGACTTACTGTTGATAAAGAAGCCCATCTCGCTTTTTCCGATAAACGCATTGTCCTTCTTCAAACCGGTTGGGGTAACGGGCATGGTCATAAACTTAACCGTTTCACCGTCCACACTTGCGCCAAGGTCCTTAGAGGAGCAAACGATCATAGCGGCATCTTTATTGATAAACTGTTGAACAGCAGCGTCATGTGTAGCTGTCAGCACGTCACTGTTAAAAGCGCCGTCATTATAAAACTTCTTAATATCGGATACTGCTCTTTGCCAGGATCCGACAACGCCTTTGGAGGGAATAGCGGAATGCTCTGCAATGCCGCCCTCGGACATAATCATTTCATCCAGCCAATATCCTGCACCGTCTGCAAAACCTGCAACAAAAGGTACAATGTTCTTTTCCTTCAGTTTGGCAATAGCGTCATTCAGTGTTGCCCAGTCGGTCGGCAGGTCGATTTCTGCCTTTTCAAACACGTCAACGTTCATAAACACGCCCTGATAACTGCCATAGAAAGGAATAGAATAACCTCTGCGGTTGTACGCACGGGCAAGATTCTCATGTGAAGGAATCTGCGGATCGGTAAACAGCGAACTTGCTTTGGTAAGATCGGGGGTGCTGGTGATCTTTTTATCTTCAACCAAAGTGATCATTTCTTCGCTGAAATTACCTAAAAAGAGGTCGATTTTATTATTGTATACCTGTTTAATAAAATCTTTGTACTCCTCGGTACCCTCTTGCGGAACCGTTACGATCTTAACGATGGCATCCTCCAAAAAGGCATAGCCATCCTCAGCCTCGATACTGCCGATCATGGTTTTAACCTGTTCCAGCACTTCACTGTCCAGATCGTGGGGCAAACCGATGGTCAGATTTGCATAAACAATTTGATTCTCATCTTCACTTGATGAACAACCGCAGGCCAGTCCCACCGTCATCACCAGAAGCAAAATCAGAGCAGTCAATCTAATGCATTTTTTCATTTTTAATGTTCCTCCTTCGGACAAAACATAACATTTGTTCTATTTTACCATATTATAAATACAAAATAAAGGGGTATTTTTAAAAAAAATAAAAAATAACTGTTTTATTTTTCGAGAGAGTGTGCTAATATATATGTGTTAACTACAAATAAAGGAGAAAAAGAGCGTGGACAACAAGAAAAAGGTGGAGCAGATCACCTCCATGGAGGTAGATTTTGCACAATGGTACACCGATGTTGTAAAAAAAGCAGAACTGATTGAATACACCAGCGTTAAAGGCTGTATGGCAATCCGCCCCTACGGATATGCCATTTGGGAAAACATCCAAAGCACTTTGGACAAAATGTTTAAAGAAACAGGGCATGAAAACGTTTGTATGCCTATGTTCATTCCCGAGAGCCTTTTGAATAAAGAAAAGGATCACGTTGCAGGTTTTGCGCCTGAAGTTGCGTGGATCACCCACGGCGGCAGTCAGCCCCTTGAGGAGCGCCTGTGCGTCCGTCCCACCTCTGAGACACTGTTTTGTGAGCATTATGCCAACATTATTCAGTCTTGGAGAGATCTGCCCAAACTCTATAACCAATGGGTCAACGTTGTTCGTTGGGAAAAGACCACCCGTCCGTTTTTGAGAAGCCGTGAGTTTTTGTGGCAGGAGGGTCATACCATTCACGCCACTGCCGAGGAGGCCATTGCCGAAACCGAGCAGATGCTGAATATCTATGCCGATTTCTGCGAAAACACCTTGGCAATGCCGGTCATCAAAGGCAGAAAAACCGAGAGTGATAAATTCGCAGGCGCTGAGGCAACCTATGCCATCGAAGCATTGATGCACGACGGTAAGGCGCTGCAGGCAGGCACCAGCCACTATTTTGGTGACGGTTTTGCCAAAGCATTTGATATTACTTATTCTAATAAAGAAAACAAACTCGTGCATCCCTTCCAGACCTCTTGGGGTGTAACCACCCGTCTGATCGGTGCCATCATTATGACCCACGGGGACGACAGTGGTTTGGTCCTGCCGCCCAAGGTAGCACCCATTCAGGTCATCATCGTTCCCATTGCACAGCATAAAGCAGGTGTGCTTGAAAAAGCCGCCGAGCTTAAAGAAAAGCTTTCCGCTTTCTGCCGCGTGAAAGTTGACGATTCGGACAATTCGCCCGGTTGGAAATTTGCCGAGTATGAAATGAAAGGTGTGCCGCTTCGTCTGGAGATCGGCCCCAGAGATATTGAGAACAATCAGTGCGTTTTAGTCACTCGTTCTACCGGTGAAAAGAGCGTGGTTTCTCTGGACAACCTTGACACTGAGATTCCTGCCAAACTCAAGCAGGTACACGATGACCTTTACAATCGCGCCATCGAAAACCGCAAAAAGAAAACCTACGACTGCACCTCGATTCAGCAAATTATCGACGAGATTGCAAACAAGGGTGACGGTTTTGTCCGTGCTATGTGGTGCGGTGACGAAGCGTGTGAGGACAAGGTAAAGGAACTTACCGGTGTCGGCAGTCGTTGCATCCCCTTTGAGCAAGAGAACATTGCAGACACTTGTGTTTGCTGCGGCAAACCAGCAAAGCACATGGTTTGCTGGGGCAAAGCATACTAAACCACATAAAAGAACCTCTCAACCACGGTTGAGAGGTTCTTTTTTATTTCACAAGATAGCCGCCGTAATTTCTCACGCTGACCTGATAGCAACTTCCCTTGCCAAACAGGTTTTCCATCGTTTCAACATATGTTTCCACCTGTGCCAAGGGGACAAATGCCTGAATGGTGCCGCCAAAGCCGCCGCCGTGAACGCGCCAGGCACCGCCCACGTCTTTGAGAATTTTTTCACTGATGCACAGCGCCAGTGACAGCGCCTGTGCGCGCGGTGAGGAGGCAGAATAGATATTCTGCAAATACATATAAGACGAGCGACCCGATGCGATAATGCACTCCTTAAAGGCATCAAAATCATTTGCCTTAAGTGCTTTAGCCGCCGCATCCACGCGCTTGTTTTCTTCAAAAAAGTGCATCGCGCGCAACATCGGCAGATCACCGACCGCAGCTCTCACACCGCCAAGGTCTTTTAGAAAATCTTTCGCATCTACCTGACGCAGATTCTCTTTGCCGAAATAACGGCTCACCGCCGCCATATCCTCACGGATGGCGGCATAATCTGCCGTGGCGTCCGCGTGGTCAGCGTGACAGTCGGTAATCACCAATCGATAGCCCGTTGCCGCAAAGTCAAAGGCAATGGGGGTAACAGCGGGGTGCTTTTCGTCGGCAAAGTCAATCTTAACAAAACCGCCCACCGAACAAGCCGTCTGATCCATCAGACCAGAGGGTTTGCCGAAATATACGTTTTCGGCATACTGGGACAGTTGCGCCGCACGTACCGCTTCGAGTTTTCCATCATTATAAAGATAAGAAAAAATCGTTGCAATCAAAATCTCAAATGCTGCCGAGGAACTCATTCCCGACCCTTTGAGCACGTCGCTGACCTCATAAACCGAAAAACCGCCGATATCAAATCCGTCGTTTTTCATAGCTGCCGCAACGCCTTTAACAATGGCGCCACTGGTGCCGAATGCCTTTTCATCAATGCTCAGATCGCCAAGGTCGATCTCGGTTGTCGCAAAACTGTCGGAAGCAATTACCACCTTGCCGTCCGCCCGTTTGCTGACTGCCGCCGCAATGTCCAGATCAATTGCCGCCGCAATCACCTTGCCCATATTATGATCGGTGTGATTTCCGCAAATTTCACTTCTGCCGGGGGCACTGAAGAAATGCTCAGGTG
>JAZROO010000110.1:0-7718 GCA_045648705.1 Eubacteriales bacterium
CGAATGAAAAGCGGTACCGCCCAAAAGCTCGTGCTGAATATGATTTCCACCTGCGCTATGATCAAAACAGGCAAGGTGTACGAAAACCTGATGATCAACCTCAGACCCACCAACAAAAAACTCACCGCACGAATGATAAGAATCGTGACCGAAATATTGAATATAGATGAAAACGATGCTGAAGTACTTCTTGAAAATGCAGATTGGAATATAAGACAGGCAATCGCTTTGTATAAAGGAGAATAACTTATGACTGTCAGCAGAATTGTACAGCAAAGCGGCAACTCCGTTTTTGAAATCAACGGAAAAACGTTTCCTCCTTGCGCGTATATCACGTATTTTGAAGAGCGCAATGATTACAAGCAGTTTGCCGATGCAGGCTACCGTCTGTTTTCGGTAACCGTCTCTTTTGCATCTCAGCCCATCAATACGCTAAGCGAGTTTATGCCCTATTATAGCGGAATGTTTGATAAAAAAGGTGCGCCTGATTTTACAGTCGCGGACGAGTCAATCCGTCTGATACTAAAGGAATGCCCCGATGCTTATATCTTCCCGAGAATTTATGCAGGTATGCCGCAGTGGTGGATCGACGAAAATCCCTCAGAGGTAAATCCCGTACAGCATAATAAAGCACGTGAAGCCTTATATTCTGAAAAATACAGAAAAGATGCGGCTGACATGATCCGACAAATGATAGAGCATTTTGAAAGCGCCGACTTTGCAGACAGAATATTTGCCTATCAGATTACCGGCGGCAATACGCAAGAGTGGTTTCATTTTGACAAAAACGGCGGTTATCACCCAAACGCTTTGCCCTACTTCAATGAGTTTTTAAAGAATAAATACCCCGAACTTGATCCGCTTGACACGCTTCCCGAAATAGACGAAAAGTATCTTGAATTTGCAAACGAGTCGGTTGCGGATACCATTGAGTATCTGTGCAAAGCGGCAAAACAGGCAGTTGATTATAAAAAAATCATAGGTGTGTTCTACGGCTATACGATGGAAGTGGTATCTGCTCTTTGGGGTACGCACAAGCTTTCAAAGCTTTTGGATTCTGAAAATATCGACTTTTTCTCATCCCCCAACTCTTACGCTTTTGCAAGGGCGCTCGGTGAGGAATGGGGCGATATGATGCCCGTTGATTCCATCAGACTTCACAACAAATTCTGCTTTATCGAAAACGATATCAGGACCTGTCTTTCAAAATCCCCAAGGGATTCACGAATCGGTTGCGACCCGCATGATACTTACGTCACTGCCGTGTGGGACGGTCCTCCTACAGAGAAGTTGTCTATTGCGGCACTGATAAAAAGTTTTGCAAGGCAACTTACCCACAAGCACGGATTGTGGTGGTTTGATATGTTCGGGCATTGGTATTCATCGGAAAAAATGATGGCTGAGATGAAAACCTATCTTGAAACCTATTCCTCTCTTTCCGATATTGATACCGATACCCAAGTCGCAGTTTTCATTGATGAAACGATGTATTATAAAATAAATGAAAATTTGCCGATGATACGATGCGCCAAAAACATGCGGCACTCCATTGCAAAAAGCGGTGCGCCGTATCACATCTATCTTATGGAAGATTTTGAAAAGCTTACAAAAGAGGATTTTGGTTATAAAGCTGTCGTTTTTGCAATCCCCATTGATTCAAAGCTTTTATCGGATGCGATCTCTTACTGTGATCAAAACGATATCAATTATCTGCGATTTGACAGTGAAAAATACGAATTCTCGCCCAAAGAGTACCGTGATTTCTTCCAAAACAGCGGTGTGTGGTGCTATATCGAAACAGACGATATTTTTTATATCGGCAATGGATATTTTGCGATTCATGCAGCAACGGCAGGAGAAAAAACCATTCGTTTCCCCCAAAAAATAAACGTTGCTTCTCTAAACGATAACATGGCACTCTTTACAGATACCCTCCAAATTCAAATGGAACAATTTGAAACCCGATTGTTTAAAATCAAATAAAAATCCAAACAGACGCCACATAACACATTTTCTTTTACCGTCTTGTCGTCCTTTGCAAAGGCGTCCACGTCGATAGATTTTCTCTCTACTTTGGAATCATTTTTTGAATTTTGCGTAGAATCATTCTTGACATTGCCCCTTGGTTGTGTTAGACTATCAGCCGAAAGGCTGATGATTTTTTCACGCTCGGAGGGTTGGACTCCTATGCGTTCTAAAATTTCATTGGCCTTTGTTTTATTTATAATAATTAACTTTCCTTGTTCCGATGCCGCAATAATTCTTTGAACAATATCATCATATGGGTATATGCTTTTTATAAGATTGACGCGATCGTTTTCTCCCCCCGCCCCCACTGCCAGAGATGGTGACGATGTCTCCATCGTTGATTTTGGAAACAGTTTCAGCGGAAGTGTCCAGTGCATCGATGAGCGGGCGGATCATATTCCGGAATGAGTAGTGCTATCTGTTATTAAGTGCAATCCCGTCAGTTCATTGTGAACTGACGGGATTGTTATTTTGAGGTTTTGTTTCAGTTGTGCGAAAATTGTTGCAAACGCACGAATTTTGTATTATAATATATTCTGTATAACTATATGTATAATACATATGTCGGAGGTAATGCAATGAGTATCAGTTATAATAGACTTTGGAAATTACTTATTGATCGAAAAATGAAGAAGAAAGACCTTGTCGAGACGGCAGGTGTTAGTTGGTCTACCATCACCAAAATGGGACACGACGAGCACGTGAGCACGGATATTCTTGTGAAGATTTGCGCCGCGTTAGGATGTGAGATCGACGAGGTTATGGAGATTGTGTGTGTGAAGAGCGCACAGTAACATTGTTGTTTTATAAAGTCGTTTTTCCAAAATAAGTAATTGCAACTTCCTGGAAAGGAAAAGATATATGATTAGTAAAGAACTAAAAAAATTAAACAGACGTGAACTTGTGGACGTTATCTATCAGCTAAAGAAGAATGAGGAGCAACTCAAGGATCAAATTGCCGCCTTAGAAGCCAAAGTGCAAGACCGTCGTATTCATCTGTCCGTTGCAGGCTCCATAGCCGAAGCGGCAACGGATATTACCGGCATTTTTTCTGTTGCTCAGTCTACCGCAGATCTCTATCTGAGTGAGATCGCTTCTATGAAAGAAGATACTGAAAAAGAATGCGCGAAAATGATTGAAGAAGCCAAGAAAAAGGTTGAATCCATTATGGCTGACGGCAAAGGACAATATGACGCTTTGGCAGCGCGTTATCAAGCCGATTATCAAAAATGGCAACAGCTTCGCGCTGAAATTAAAAAATCACAAGAACAGGAAAACAACGAATAGGCGAGGGATACATAATGTTCAACAACCCTAAAAAGAAAGTAGCCGTTCCATCGCTTACAGAAATTCAGAGTGAGCGTAAACGAATACGACGAAAAGATTATTACAGACAAGCCCTCCGTGGTACAGTTTCAGTTTTGGTAGTAGTTGCCGCAGTTGCAGTTTTAATTGCAACGCTGTTTCTGCCAATTCTCCAAATATCCGGTGACAGTATGTCGCCAACGTTGGAGCACGACGAAATCGTAGTTCTCTTAAAAACGAAAAGGTTTGAGCGCGGCGATTTAATTGGCTTCTATTATCAAGGTAAAATCTTGTTAAAACGCGTTATCGCTTTGCCGGAGGATGAGGTAGCGATAGATGCTGACGGAAACGTTTATGTAAACGGCGAGCTTTTGGAAGAACCGTACGTAACAGATAAAGGACTCGGGGATTGCGATTTGGAATTCCCCTATAATGTACCGGGTACAAGTTATTTTGTTATGGGAGATCGGCGCTCCAATTCTGTTGACAGTCGCAACTCAGTTGTGGGGTCAATACCGCGAGAAGATATTATCGGAAAAGTTTTTGTTAGAGTTTGGCCGTTCTCGCGGTTCGGATTTGTTTATTAAAAACTTGGTTTTTACCTTAAATGAAAGGAGGGAGAGCCATGCAAGACGTCTTGGGCGAAAGCCTAAGAAGCTTAAGAAAAATCAGAGTTCGGAAAACACGGATGATCGCTATTTTGTTAGTGCTCTCCCTTGTTGTTTCGTTAGATGTATTTTGGTGGCTACGGCAACCCGGACTGACACTGGCAGGTGATGCAGACTGTGGCATTGTGGAACACACTCACGATGCCGGTTGCCAAAGCGCAGAACCACCATGCAATCTCACCCGGCACATTCACGATATTTCCTGTTACTCTGATGACTTGGCCGATGTGGAAACACAGCTTGATTGGCAAAAGATGTTTGCAGACTATCCTTATACGGAAAATCTGCGAAGCGATTTGGTTGGAATAGCAAAAACGCAGGTTGGCTATACGGAAAGCACCCAAAACTTCCAAATTGGAAGTGACGGTATTCGCCGCGGTTATAACCGCTACGGTGATTGGTATGGGACACCTTACACAGATTGGTCTGCTGTATTTGTTTCTTTCTGTCTGCATTACGCAGGCGCCGATCCGAGTGTAACGCCCGGCAATACCGGAGCAAACGCTATGTTAGAAACATGGAAAAGTCTTGACAAATATGCTCCCGTTGGAGAGTACACACCCACAGCAGGTGACTTGGTTTTCTTCAATAACAACACAGTAGGCATTATCACAGAGATAAACGATTTTACTTTCTGCGTAATTCGAGGTGACGTTGGACAAGCAGTGCAAAGTGACGTTGTTGCTTTAACCGATGCTTCTATTGCAGGTTGGGGTTTAACAATGGGAACGGTACATAGCAACAAAGACCCCACCTCTGAAGAACTTCTGGACATTTCAAATGGCCCTGCAGTTTTCATATTTGAGGGCGGAACTACGCAAAAACAAACGCGACTGTTTTCTCTGAGATCTTCACGGACAACCTCAGACCTTTTGGCGTATTTGGTCTCCAAGGGTGGTAACTATTTCTTTACACTGTTGGACAAGAATAACCACGAACTCCCAAAAGATGCAACGGGCAACTATGTTGTACAAGCAGATACCGAATATAAATTAACCATTAGTTTTACAAGTCCCGAAGGTTTTGTGCCGGGAAGCTATCAGTACCAAGTTCCCAACGGTTTGATGGTTGATGGAGGAAAAGGAACATTTATTCTAAAAGACAATACAAACGTCGGTGATTGGACGGTAACGGATGAAGGCCTGATTACTTTGAATTTCAACGAGAATATGGTCAGCCGTACTGAAATCACAATTAGTGCCACACTGGGAATCCATTTTCCCGAGCAAGAGGACCCCATTGACTTTGACGGAAAAATTACTGTCACGGTTGAGAAGCCGACAGAAGAAAAAATTCCCACCAAGCTCAATAAGTGGGGCGAGCAGGGAGATGCGACCAATGAAAAAAGGTCGGATCCGACAAAGCTCTATTGGACAATTCACATCATTGGCAACAAAGATTCTCAAATCCCCGGAAGTGTACTGACAGACCGAGCATTGTCCGGACAGTGGAGCAAAACGCACCGATTTACCGCATCGGATATGGCAGCCGGAATTACTTTCGGTGTATCCGAGCCTGATCCTGTAACAGGCGGAGAAAAAGCATGGCATAGTTGGCGCGTTTCTGCAGATGATCCCAACCTTACTTGGACAGAAACCGAATGGACTTATAAAATTCCGAAAACCGCGACTTGCCAATGGTGCGGCGAGGTGATTCTGGGCAACGAGGGTTGGACCTACACCGTTGAATACACCTCCACCCCGGATGCTACCGGCACTGCAGGTACTTTTGGCTACGAAAACGAAGCGGAAGTTGATGAGCAATACGCTTATTCATGGGTAGACTTTACTCACGGTGAGATTCATGGTGAAGTGACAAAGAACGGCTCCTTCGTTTCGGATGCCGGCGGAGGCTCTTTCTTATGGGAGCTCCAGGCGACCATACCGGGCATGAGAGAGGGCCAGAAGAGCGATTACTTCTGGTACATCATGGAGTATATGGATATTCGCAACAGCGAAGGCGGTCTTGTCGAATATATAACCAATGATGTGGATCGAGCAACCGTAACTGCCAATCATAACGGGACAACCATTATCGTTCCCCATATCCACGATGCTACCGCAAACGATCCATTCGCTTGGCATAATTACTGGTCCACGGATCACGGTGACGGAATTTACAACACCCGACAATTATATCTCTTATGCCGTTGCAGTTGTACCAAAGAAACCTGTCACATATGGCAAAATGGCAAGTGTGGCAGCGAATATTGGTTTGAGGGCAAGGATGGCGGCTGGTATACCAACGGCTTCTGTCAATGCTGGACCGAAAAAGAAAACACGACATTTACCTTTGCATACAAGACAGACGATCTCTCCGTAGTGGAAAAGTATGGCGGTGTTGGAAACCAGCTACGTAACGAGGCGGTATTGTATAACAAGCCAAACGGCCCCACAGACATTGCTTTGGTATCGAGCACGCAAGCGTTTATCCCCATTCCGGGACTGTTTAAAAAAGAGTTGACCCATGACTTTGATGGCTACACCGCCAACTACAAGATTACGGTCAACGAAGGAAAGTTGGTGCTGACAAACGGAACGCCGCTCACTATCCACGATGTGATGACGGAAACGCTTGTCTACATCAGCGGTTCGTTGGTAATCACCGCCGAGGATGCCGCCGGAAATATAACCACCCTAAAACAAGGCGAGGACTACACCGTTACGTATAACGGAACAGGTAATGCAACGGATGAATACGGCAAGCCTGTTCACGTTTTGGATATTGTGATTCTACGACCGCAACCGGTTATGTACATCCTCGACTATGATGCCACGTTGACAATCCCAACCGGTGTAACAGAAGCAATTAAGTACACCAACTCCGCTTCTATTACCCTGTGGGGACAAAAAATTTCTGATACCAGCACAGAAAAGGTTTATGCCGACATTAACATATCGGCAAAGAACTATAAAGTGGAAATGTTCAAGACCTGTGCATTGTCCGGCGAACCACTTGGGGGTGCAACATTTGGACTCTACAATGTACAAGGTGGTCTCATTACCACCGGCGTTACTGATGTTAACGGTAAGCTCGTGTTCCAATCTAACATTATAGAAGGCATTATTCTTCGGGAACATGTACTCTACTATATGCAAGAGTTAAGACCTCCGCCGGGGTATCAGTTAGACGATACAAAGTTTTGGTTCTGTTTCTGTGATGAAACGGAAGGCACTTGCCAAACATGTATGGAAATTTTGGCAGAAACGGATGCGCAGCGCATTCCGTTTGAACAGATTGGAAAAATTCACGTAACCAATCAACTTATGAACTACAATCTTCCTGCCACCGGTGGCTCTGGTGTATATACTTTGATGCTTGCGAGTGTAATATTTATTATTACACCGCTTGTATATAGATTCACTCGAAGGCGCAAGCGAGAGAGGAGGGGTGTCGGATAGCTTCCCTTTCTATGGCGAAAACGCGCCAGAGATGAGTCGAAAAAATAAAATTTTAATTTAGAAAGGACATAAAATTATGAAAAAGTTTTTATCTATCCTTGTGGTGCTTGCTATGATTTTGGCTATGAGCACCACCGCATTCGCGGAAGAAGATCACACTACAACAGTTTCCATTACAAACGCTAATGGTAGAACCTATGTTGGTTATCAACTGTTAGACCTGACAACCAGCATTAAAACAGGCGAGCATCATCCTGCTAAATGTGATGGCGTAGATCACTCAGATGATTGCTACAACTATGCTTATACAGTGAAT
>JAZROO010000111.1:0-6109 GCA_045648705.1 Eubacteriales bacterium
GGCAGGGTGACGTAGCCGTTCACATAGTAAATTTTTCCGAATAATCGCGCCCATAATTTATGTATTAAAGCAAACATAAGTGCCTCCTTAGAGTGAATAAAGTAATCCGAACCAGATTTTGCGGGACGGATTATCACTCATACTGTGTTAAAATACCCACCAATACTGCCGTATTGGCGCGTTTTGTGCCAAGGTTTAGCAAAAAATCCGTCACCTCAAAATTTTTCAACCTCAAAGTAAGGAGATTTGTGGGGATTTTTGTTCAATTTGGCTGAAGTAAGGCTGCCGCCTTACGAAGACGAAGTGGACGAAAAGCACCGAAATATGCTGCTTTGAGGCTGATTCGGATTATTTTATCCACTCTATTGTAATTTTTCAGGTAACAGTGCCTGATAACTGCCATCCTCACTCAACGGTGTCGGACAAAGGCCTAAAATGACGTTTTCATACTGTCCGCCCGTCACAAGCCGCACCCAGTCCGGCCGCACGGCAAACATCACTCCGCCACTGCGCAGAATGCTCTGAAAGGGAATCAGACGGCATTTGAGTTTTGCAAAGCGACGGCAAAGCGGCTCGAGCGCCGCGCTGTCCCCCGCTTTGACCGCTTTGATCACTTCGGTCGGCAACACCCCTTGCAGTGCCGCCGCCTCGACGATGATGACGGGTGCCAGCGTTAAGGGGTCGCTGAGGTGGTTGCCCGTGTCGACAAAGGCGGTGAGTGTGCGGTATTTTTCATCAACGCATACCTCGATTTTTTCAAGCGTTTGCAAAGGCGGTCGGCGCAGTTGCGCCCACGCCGCCAGACGAATCAGCCCGTAAAACGTAAAGCTGACAACCAGCAACAGCCACAACGGCATATCGACGTAATACACCCCACCCGAATACACCATTTCGGCACCCAGTGCGGTAAAGCTGTAAAACAGATACATACCGCCTCCGAATGCGCCAAGGCAGATATAAAACCACAAAAGCGCCTTTAAAAACCGCTTTGGTGACGGGGTGGGAATTCCTACGGCAACCATCACCGCCCCCACCGCCAAGCGCAGTGCCGCGCGAAACAAAAAAGCAATTTGCGGAAAGAACACAAGCACACTGTACATCGCTCCGATGGCGCCGCCGCAAATCAGGCGCAGACTGTTTGGTTTTTCTCTGCTGAGTGCCAAAGCACCGCCAAGCACCAGCGTGTTGATGACCAGATTGAGCACAAACAATAAATCCACATAAACCGTCACCCGTCGGCACCCCTTTGAAATGAAATGGTTCGAATTTATTATACGCCCCACGGTTACAAAAAAATGTCAAACTCTCCCGTCAATTTGCAATGGGTTATTGACAATTGGAGTGATATAATATATTATATAATAGAACTAATATCGTTAAGGAGTAATATCGTATGAGTAATATCGTTTTATCCTCTGACAGCGTTTGCGATTTAAGCCCTGCGCTGATCGCAGAGCATAACGTTTCCATTATGCCGCTTTTGGTCGGACTGGGAGAAACCTATTATCAAGACGGGGTGGACGTTACCCCTGAAGACATTTACGCATATGTCGCCGCCAACAAAGTGTTGCCCAAGACAGCAGCAAGAGGTGTGGCGGATTATATTGAATATTTTGAAAAACTGACCGAGGGCGGCAAAGAGGTGATTCATTTTGCCATCAGTGCCGAGATGTCCTCCTCCTATCAGAACGCTTGTATTGCCGCAAGTGAGGTGGGTGACGGTGTGCACGTTATCGATTCCCGCAATCTTTCCACCGGTATCGGACTGCTTATTTTAGATGCCGCCAAAATGATTGCAGAGGATAAGAGTGCCGAAGAAATCGTGTTTGAAATTGCGCGTCGCATTCCCTTGGTACGCTCCAGTTTCGTGGTTGACACGCTGGATTATCTGCGCATGGGCGGCAGATGCAGTACCGTGGCTTCTCTGGGCGCCAATATGCTCAAACTGCACCCCTGCATCGAAGTTAAAAACGGCAAAATGGGCGTTGGCAACAAATACCGCGGCGTGATGCCCAAAATCATTGCGCAATACGTCAATGAGAAGTTGACCAAAACCGAAAATATCGACAAAAGCAAGATTTTCATCACCCATTCCAACTGCGAGCAAGACGTTGTCAGTGCCGCAAAGGAAAAGGTTGAATCGATGGGTATTTTTGAAAACGTCTACGTTACCACCGCCGGCGGCACCATCAACTGTCACTGCGGTAAAGGAACTTTGGGCATTTTGTATGAAGTGGAAGCATAATTATAATGCATTTTATATAAAAATATAAAAAGTACTTGCACTTTTTACTGAAATAGTATAAAATTCTATTATTAAGGGTTAGTAAGGAGGACTTTCATATGAGCGAACAATTGAAAGATACTTCCAATATTGTGGAAACTGTAGAAACTGTAGAAACGGAAAGCTTAGAACAGACTGCATTGTTGGAATTCACCGAACAAGAAATTTTAGATTACGAGGAAGGGCAACTGACCAAGAAAGAGAAAGCTAAATTCTTATTCTTGTCGCCCCTGACCAACACTATCATCAAGTTTTCGCTGATCGGTCTTGGACTGATTGCCGCAATCTTGTGGCTGGTGGCAGCACTGGTGCCCTCTTTCTCTCAAGCCATGCTCGGCTTTTACAAAGGATTTTCCGCCGCTATCAGCGCCGTGAACAATCTCATTCCCCTGTCCGTATTTGAAATCTTAGTGATTCTTGCGGTACTGGGTTGGCTGGGTTACTTGGTATTCATTCTGGTAAGATTTATCCAGAAGCGCAAACTCAGCAAACTGCTTGCCACTCGTTATTGGGTGCAATTCGGATATGCCACCTTGGCAGTTGTGATGGTGTTTACCATGTTGTTCAGCTTCGGCTACGGACTGGTCAGCAACCGCACTCCTTTCCATCAGGCAACCGTTTCAAACGGTGTGGCTATGTACGATCCCTATGCCGATCCCAACGAGAATGAAATCAGCGAAACACTGCTGTATCTCATCGACAAGCTCAACACCACCGTTATCAACGCAAACACCGGGGAAACACAGCATTTCGCATTCAGCAATGCCAGCGGTGCTTCCAAGGTAAACGTCAACGGTAACCGCAAGGCAAAACTTGCAAAAGAAGTCAGCAATGCTTTCCAAAGAGCCGCTCAGGATTATCCGCAACTTGCCGGTACCAAACTGACCCCCAAGGCAATGCTTGCCGGTCCGATTTATAACAATATGACCGTCGGTAGTATGTATTCTCCCATTACCGGTGAAGTTCTGTACAATCCCTACTTCCCTGAAGTTGCCATTCCCATGTTGGTAGCACGCGCTATCGCAATGGAAAGAGGCTTCCAAGATGAAGCACAAGCGCAACTTATCGCTTACTTTGTTTGCTCCAGATACAGTGACGTTCCTTACGTTAACTATTCCGCTTACTTTGATGCCTACCTTTCCACAGGTGATAAGATGGCTCGTTGCAACCCCAACACCTACGTTACCGTTGCCAGCGCACTGAAGGCGGAAATCAAAAAAGAAGTTATTTACTACACCAAGCAACTTGATAAACTCTACGGCAACTCCAACTCCCTTGCCTTTATGGACAACGGTGCACAAAAGACTGCCGATCTGGATTATCTTGTACTGCCCGAACTGTTGACCGATTACTATCGCAACAAAGTTGCTCCCAGTGTGGATGCAAGTATTGCCCGTAAGTGCGGTTACTACGTAAACTCTGTGATTAGTCTTTACAAACAGGACTATGCATATCAAGAGGGTATCAAAGCAGTTGTAGATCAATACAATCAGTATCGCGAAGAAAAGAAAACCGAAACCCAAACCAATCGCGTTACCGGCACTGCAGACGATGCGGCTAAAACCGAAACTCCTGCCGCATAAAACATTCTTACATATTAAACCCACGCCCCTGAAGAAGTGGCGTGGGTTTGTTCTTAAAATCCCCTTTATTTATTCTTAAAAGGAAAGAAATTTATGGCTTTTAGAAAACTGAGAAAGAATATCCGCCATCGTCGACTCGGGCAATGGCTGCGCGTAAACTTCAAATATTCTCGTCGCAAAGTCCGCCGCTTTTTTGCAGGCGGAGTCGTCCCTGCCCTTAAGAGTGACATTGGCAGAAGACTAACCTTTGCAGGAGCAGGTGTACTGCTGAGCGTTGCCGTTGTGATCGGCGCGCTTTGCGCTTCGCTCTACGGGCAAAATGCTGAGGCAATCATCCTTAAAAAACTCACCTACGGCAAAGGCTACAATGCCGAAATCCCCTACTTTCGCACCTTGGATGCGCTTGGCTCGTCGAGCCATTTGTGCGTCACGGTGCAGACGGCACCGCGTGACAATCTGCGTGACCGTGACGTTGCCCTCGAGCAAGGCGGCATCAATTTAAAGCTTTCCTTTAAAGACGGCACCTCGAGTGAGCTCCCCCTCCAAAAGAAATTCCGAGGGGACAGTTTTGTGGCAGGTAAGCAGACGAATTTTATCCTTGCCCTGCCGTTTGGATACACACCGTTTGACATTACGAGTTTTTCCCTGTCCATCACCGCAGGAGCCGACGGAATGTATGACGATTGGCTGTGCGAGCGCGCAGAGGTCAGTTTTCTGCTGAGTGCCGAGCGCGTGTTACTTGCCTCGAGTGAAACGGGGGCGCGGCTCGGTAGCGGACAGGATATGCTCCGCACCTTAGAGCTTGAGGACCGCCGCAGTGGCAACACTCACTACCAACAATCCGCATTGCTCTTTGATAAATTATTAGCCCTTGCAAACGAGGGACTGACCGACTTTGCAGACAGTGCCCTTAAGAAAGAAACGCTGGATTCCTTGCATCTTGCAAGTGCGACGGCACTGTATCTTGATATAGAAACCGTTTCACCCGAGCGCAACAGTGCACTGCTTTCCGCACTTGGTGAGGACTCCCGTATCCCCGAAAACGAGGACTTGAATTATAACGGTAAGCTTTGGGTAGACGTTACCTTTACCACTCCCCTTGCCGACGGAACGCACACCTTGCGCTACACGCTTGACACACCGGGTAAAGACGATTTTGAACTGGCAGGGTCGTCCACTTTCCGCATGGAAATGCCGGAGGGTATGTGTGTGTTTGACATTATGGAGGTGTCCCTCAGCCTTGCGGACAAGCGTGATGCCTGGGCGCCCCGCTTTGCCCGACTTTATCTGACGCTCGACTTTGACAAAGAACTTGAACTTGCTCGTCTGACAGATACCCATCTGCTCACCCAGTATGATGCGGCCATTTTCTATCAAGGATTTCTTGAAAACGTTGCCTTTGATCTGCGCCGCAACAATGCCATTCCTGCCGTCGAATATCCTGCGATCGAAAAAGACTACGGTCGCAAACCCGAGGGCGCGGCATATGCTATGTACTTTGAAAATCAGAGTTACTTTAGCCGTCAAATCAACTTTTACCAACATATGTTAGGACTGATATAATGAAACGATTGACCTTAATACTTTTGTCGGTTTGCTTACTGTGCGCCTTGTGCGGCTGCAAAAAGCAACCCGATCTGCCGCAATTTTCCACCCAAAAGGCAAGTGACGATTTTTCCGTTCTCTTTAAAATGGCAGAAAGCGGCGGCGATACTTTGGCTTTGGTGACGATTGACAAAATTGCCGAAGTTCAGGACGTGGTGGAATATTATGCGGTGAGTGACACGACCTACACCAAAATCACCGCCACCGTCGAGCGCTCCTTTTCTAAGCAGCTTGACAAAGGAAAGATTACCCTTTATCTGTTGGGCACCAAAGCCAATTTTCCTTCCAGAGAAGAGTTTGTTAAAGATCGCAGTTATATTTTAAAGTTGAAGACTTGGGTGCATGAGGACGGCAAAATTTGGCTCGTTTCCCCCTTGGAAAGCACCTATCTGCGCGTTTTTGAGGATGAGGTGTTGGTGCACAAAAACGCCAAAGACCTCAACTACAAAAAAGCCTGCTCGGTGGATGCCTTTGCCGAGAAATATAAAGAATATCAAAAAGAGCATCCGTCAGACAACTCAGCGCTTAGTAACCACTACACCGCGATGCTCAAAACCTTAAAAGACTACGATTATCAAAACAAAGACCTTGCCTACAAGCTTGATACTGAAGCCATCAAAGCAAGACTTAAAATGGC
>JAZROO010000112.1:0-18073 GCA_045648705.1 Eubacteriales bacterium
GCTTTGATCAAACTCATGCGCTTTTACATTAATTACATTGCCGCAAATTGTACATTTATCAAAGTGATTATTTAAATCAAATGTAGCTTTGTAATCGTGAGTAATTGTTCTAATAAAGCCGCAGTTACAAGTGGTATCACAGTCATTTTCAAAGCTATGAGAAGTCATGTTGATTTTATCCTTGCAAACAGTACACTCTTTGTAGTGTTTTTCTGTATTGAAACTCGGTTGATAATCGTGAGTGATTTCTCTTGTGTATCCACAGGGACATATGGTGTCACATGCATTGTCAAAATCATGGGTTTTAACATTAGTTACATCTCCGCAGAGAGCGCACCTGTCAAAGTGATTATCAGTATCAAACGTAGCTTTATAGTCATGAGTAATTTCTCTTACATAACCACAGTCGCAAGTTGTATCGCAATTGTTCTTATACTCATGAGCTTTTACATTGACCACATCACCGCAAACGGTACACTTATCAAAATGATTCTCTGTATCAAATGCAGGTTTGTGGTCATGCGTAATATTTCTTTCATGACCGCAGTCGCAAGTAGTATCACAATTGTTCTTATACTCATGAGCTTTTACATTGACCACATCACCACAAACGGTACACTTATCAAAGTGATTATCTGTATCAAATGTAAGTTGATGATCATGTGTGATTGTTCTTATGTAACCACAGTCGCAAGTAGCGTCACAATTGTTCTTATACTCATGAGCTTTTACATTGATGGCATCACCACAAACGGTACATTTATCAAAATGATTCTCTGCATCAAATGCAGGTTTGTGGTCATGCGTAATATTTCTTTCATGACCACAGTCGCAAGTAGTATCACAATTGTTCTTATACTCATGAGCTTTTACATTGACCACATCACCACAAACGGTACACTTATCAAAATGATTATCTGCATCAAATGCGGGTTTGTGGTCATGCGTAATAATTCTTTCATAACCACAGTCGCAAGTAGTATCGCATGCATTGTCATACATATGATCTGATGAGAATTCAATGTCTATTAATTCAGGATATGGATAGCATGCAAATCCAGACATTGTCCATACATTTTCAAAATCGAAACCAATATAGGTGGACTGTTGTTTCAACTCTTCTAATGTACATTTGATCGTTGTATCCGTTCCACCACCTACGCCCTTTGGTATGTTATCAGAATAATAGCAGTTTGTTGTTGTGGTTGTATTTCCGTAGTTTCTTCCCACAATGCCGCCTGCGAAGGAATCGTTACCCGAAGCTGAAACATCGCTTGTATTGTAACAATTTTCTATTGTGTCATAGTTGCTATATCCAATAATACCACCTGCATAGGCAAAGGCAGGATCTTCTATCTTGAAAGAAGATGACGAAGCTGAAACATCGCCTGTATTGTAACAATTTTCTATTGTGTTATAGTCGCTATATCCAATAATGCCACCCGCATAGGCGTAAACTTGAACTTGGACATCGGTATATGCTGACGAACAAGAGGCAATGGCCAAAACATCGCCCGTATTATAGCAGTTTTCTATTGTAGCGTTACCATCTCCCACAATACCACCAGCATAGGCGTAGGCAGTATCTTCGGTTTCACAATATGAAGAAACACTGCCTGTGTTATAGCAGTTTGTTATTGCCCCGCCTGCGCCTGCAATGCCACCTGCATAGGCTTCATCATAGGAAGAGGCTGAAATACTGCCGATATTGTAACAGTTTTCTATTGTTCCATCGTAATTTTTCCCTACAATACCGCCTGCATAGGCCTCATCATAAGAAGAAGCTGAAACACTGCCTGTGTTATAGCAGTTTGTTATTGCCCCGCCTGCGCCTGCAATGCCACCTGCATAAGAAGTGGCATCATAATAGGTAGAGGTAGAGGTAGATGTAGAGGTAGCCGTAACACTGCCTGTGTTATAGCAGTTTTCTATTGTTCCATCGTAATTATTCCCTACAATACCGCCTGCATAGGCAAGAACTTCGGAAGAAGTGGTGGAATCAGCTGAAATACTGCCGGTATTGTAACAGTTTGTGATTGTTCCTTTGTAGTTATATCCCGTAATACCACCGGCATAGGCAACACCTTCGGAAGAGAAATCAGCTGAAATACTGCCGGTATTATAGCAGTTTTCTATTGTTCCACTATTTGTCCCTGCAATGCCACCTGCATAGGCATCATCATAATAAGAAGAAAAAGCCGAAATAACGCCATCAACCATACCGAGATTTTTTATAGTGCCACGGTTGGAATCGAAAAGCCCTGAAGACGCAGCGGCATCGGAAACCGATATGTTTTGATACAGATTTTTTATAATATGCTCGTCGCCATCAAAGACGCCGATTAATATTCCAAGTGGAGCAAAACCCGCTCCATCATTATAAAAATCGCCACCCTCAGCAAAGTCAGCATCGGTGAACTCAATATCCGCAATCATTTTAAAATGAGCATCCAAATAGTTACGCACATTATTTAGGTGTTCTTTGCTAGAAATGAGATACGGAGAATACCACGTACCATATCCGCCGGCAAACTCTGTTGTATTTTCACTAGAATCACCTTCGATATGTTTTATATTTTTTAAAACAGGAAATGGATAGTGGTTAAGTGTTTTATCAAATGTCCACACGTCATTAAAATCAAAACCCACAAGGGTGGATTGCTCTTTTAGTTCATCTACCGTGCATTTGATCGTTGTATCTGCTCCATCAGCTACACCTTTTGATATAAAATCGGAATAATAACAGTTTTCTATTGTTCCACTATTTGTCCCTGCAATGCCACCTGCATAGGCACTACCATAGTAAGAGAGAAAAGCTGAAATATTGCCGGTATTGTAACAGTTTGTGATTGTTCCATCGTAATTTTTCCCTACAATACCGCCTGCATAGGTAAGAACGTCGGAAAAAGTGGAATCAGCTAAAATACTGCCGGTATTGTAACAGTTTTCTATTGTTCCATCGTTATTATACCCTACAATACCGCCTGCATAGGCAATACCTTCGTAAGAGAAATCAGCTGAAATACTGCCGGTATTGTAACAGTTTGCGATTGTTCCTTTGTAGTTATATCCCGCAATACCACCGGCACAAGAAGAAGTTACATAATAGGTAGCGGTATAGGTAGCCGTAACACTGCCGGTATTGTAACAGTTTTCTATTATTCCATCGTAATTTCTCCCTGCAATACCGCCTGCATAGGCACTACCATAGTCAGAGAAAGAAGCTGAAATACCGCCGGTATTGTAACAGTTTGTGATTGTTCCCTCGTCATTATACCCTGCGATGCCTCCTGCATAAGGATTGTCATCGTTAGCGGTAGCCGTAACACTGCCGGTATTATGGCAGTCTTCAATTGTTCCATTATTTTCCCCTGCAACGCCACCTGCATAGGCACTACCTTCGTAAGAGGAATCAGCTGAAATACTGCCGGTATTGTAGCAGTTTGTGATTGTTCCTATGTAGTTATATCCCGCAATACCACCTGCATAGGCACTACTCTCGGAAGAGCGATCAGCTGAAATACTGCCGGTATTGTAGCAACTTGTGATTGTTCCCTTGTCATTATACCCCACAATACCACCGGCATAGGCACGACCTTCGTAAGAAGAATCAGCTGAAATACTGCCGGTATTGTAACAGTTTTCTATTGTTCCCTCGTCATTATACCCCACAATACCGCCTGCATAGGCACTACCATAGTAAGAGAGAGAAGCCGAAATGTCGCTGTCCACCATACCAAGATTTGTTATAATTCCTTTGTTATAACCAAAAAGCCCTGCATAAACATCATCATCAGAGGATGATATGTTATACAGATTTTTTATTGCAAAGCCGTTGCCGTCAAACGAGCCTGTAAAGGGGGCACTGTATGTGCCTATGGGTGACCATCCTTTTCCGTCATTATAAAAATAGCCACCTTCGGCAAAGTCAGCATCGTCAAATTCAATGTCTGCCATCATCTTAAAATAAGCATTCAAATAATTGCGCACATTATTCAGTTGGTATTTGTTTTTAATCAAATACGGATTTGATTCGGTTCCGTCACCGCCGGCAAATTCTTCTATGTTACGCGTAGCTCCGCAAATATTGCAGTCGATGTCGTAATCATTTTCAAACTCATGCGCTTTAACGTTAATCACATCACCACAAACTGTACATTTATCGAAGTGATTGTCTGTATCAAATGTGGGTTGATGATTATGAGTAATTGTTCTCACATAACCGCAATCGCAAGTTGTATCACAAGCATTGTCAAACTCGTGTGCCTTTGCATTAATTACATCACCGCAAACCGTACATTTGTCAAAATGATTATCTGCATCAAATGCGGGTTTGTGGTCATGCGTGATTTCTCTTTCGTAACCACAATCACAAGTAGTATCACAATTGTTCTCGTACTCATGGCTTTTAACATTTGCTATATCACCGCAGATAGCACACTTATCAAAATGGTTATCTGCATCAAATACAGGTTTATGGTCATGAGTGACGGTTCTCACATAACCACAATCACAAGTAGTATCACAACTGCTCTCATACTTATGAGCCTTAACATTGATTGTATCTCCACAAACTGTACATTTGTCAAAATGGCTTTCTGTATCAAATGCAGGTTTATGGTCATGGGTGATAGTTCTTGTGTAACCACAGTCACAAGTAGTATCACAAGCATTGTCAAACTTATGAGCTGCTGTGAATGCATTGTCTTTTAATTCAGGATACGGATAACATCTGTATCCTGAGAATGTCCACACGTTTTGAAAATCAAAGCCGACAAAGGTTGCCGCAAGCTTCATTTGCTCTTCGGTACATTTGGTTGCAGTATCAACACCGTCGCCCACACCTTTTGAAACTATATCACTATAATAGCAATTTTCTATTGTGCCTTCATCGTTCGTTCCCACAATACCGCCGGCATATCTCAAAGATGAAGATGAAGCTATAACTTTGGCTATATTATAGCAGTTGGTTATCATGCCGCTTGAGTTAGATCCAGCAATTCCGCCGGCATTGGAATAGGCGTTTGAATCGGAATTTGAAGCTATAGCCTTTACACCGCCCACATAATAGCAGTTTTCTATTGTGCCTTCATCGTTCGTTCCCACAATACCGCCAGCATCGGCATAGGCACAGGGATAGACATAGATAGATGAAGATGAAGCTGTTGCCGACACTATGTCTGTACTATAGCAGCTTGTAATTGTGCCACCAGCATTATATCCCGCAATACCGCCAGCATAGGCGTGGTTATTTGTAGCCGAAGCCGACACATCGCCTGTATTATAGCAGTTTGTGATTATATTGTCGTTATATCCCACAATACCGCCAGCACAGGAATAGCCGGAAGTAGTAACCGATACAGTTCCATCAACTAACCCAAGATTTTTAATGGTACCTTTGTTATATCCAAAAAGACCTGCATATTCAAAATAAGATGATGGGATATTTATATACAGATTCTGAATGGTATGCCCATCACCGTCAAAGGTGCCGGTAAATGCAGAACTAGAACTACTGCCGATAGGTGACCACCCTTTGTTACTGTTATAAAAACTTCCACCCTTGGCGAAGTCTGCATCGGTGAACTCAATGTTTGCAACCATTTTGAAATGAGCGCTCGGATAGTTACGCACGTTGTTAAGGTGTGTTTGGGTTTCAATCAGATACGGATCTGATGCTGTACCGCTACCACCGGCAAATTCTTCTATGTTACGCGTAGCTCCGCAAATATTGCAGTCGATATCGTCATTATTGTCAAATGTATGCTTTTGTGGTGATGCGGGAATTACAACGGAAATATCTGTTTCTCCGCAGCTACACTTACAGTAACCTTTACCTTCGTTAACACAGTCAGCCTCTTTTTCTACAACGATATCACCATTGCCTTTTGCATGATTTACATGGTACCAAATAATACCCGTCACATCAACTTTACCGTTTCTTGCGGAAGCCCAAGCGGCGTTTTGAATGGGACGAACATTTGTTAAAATAGACAGAGGTGCACAGTACTTATTGAGCAGTGCAAAATTCTCAATCTTCACAAAGTTTGCAACAAAGTCAAATAGGCCGAAAGTTTTGTTCTTTTCGCTGCGGTCTTGGTCTACTGCATCAAATGCAGAGTCTTTAATGAACACATCTACCACTTTTCCGTTTGCTTGATCGATGTCACCTTGAATCAGTCTTTCGCTCTGATCGGCAAATATGCAGTTTTTGATAATGAGTTGCTGGTAAGCAGAACCAGCAAGAGCAGTCGTAGCCACATTGTTGCTGATACCGGAATTAGCGTCATCCCCGAATACAACACCGTAGAAGGTATTGGTTACCGGAATATCCGGCTCACTGATGCGCACGCAGAAGTCGATGATTGCTTCCTTGGTAGCATCGGTAGAGCTTCTGCCGCCGGCAAGCGTGCCGTTATTATTTGCATCACCGTAGGGAGAGGTCAAGAAGTTCGGGCCGATGAAAGCACGGCTCTTGGTTTCCATATTCTTAACACCGTTGGCGGCATCGGTAGTATGCACACCGGGAGTGAGCAAGAACATGCTGACACCGCAGAAATCGGATGCCAGGTTATAAATACCGGGATAATAGGAACCCGGGCTACCCTCTACAGCAGAGGGGAAATCATATTCAGTCAGTGCCGCGGCATCAAACTTGGTAAAGAACTTAGCGGTAACACCGTCAGAAGCTGTTTTGCCGTTTTCATAGGTAATACCGTTAAAGGTGTACTTCTTGCTTGTATCGTAACTGCTGCCTTCGGGAGCAATTACAACGTATTCTTGAGGAGTGTTCAAACAATAAACAACCGTTGCAGTAGATGCAATACCATTTGCAGTTTCACTATAGGTCACCTTGAGGTAGTACTTCGCGTCGTTTGCAAACATATCCTGCGTCAAGGTAGTGATTTTGTTACCGGTGCAAGCTTCAGTTGCATACACACCTTCAATCACAACGTCGTCACTGCCAAAGGTGAACATATCATTTACGGAATAATCTTTGCCACGCTCGAGAAGCAGAGTCAAAGCACCGATAAAGTGATTGCCGGTAAAGCCGGCCTTCGTCACTGCGCCCGGTACTTTGGTGGCAGTCTCCCAAGTGGCTTGCGGAGTTTGAATCGTCCAGTGATCCAGACTGATATAATTATAAATCACAGCGCCGCCCTTGATGTCTTTAACGTTGAGAACTTCTCTGACACCGCGGTTCATCGCAGCAGAAACATACAGATCAGAACGAGCTCTGTGCCCCGTTCCTCTGAACTTAGCATTCAGGTTGGGCAAGACATTGCCGTCGAGATCCACAAACAAGTTGCCGGAAAAATCAACATAAGTTCGGTTATCGTTACCGGTATTATATCTTATGGTTTTGAAATGAGAATACTCGCCTTCTGCACCATTGGGATAGCTGAAGATATTATTGCTAAAAGTAATGTTGGCGCCGGTCGCTCCTGTCACAGCTTCTGCATCATATTCAATAAATCTTCTGTTACCAGTGGTAAGGGCGCTTTCAGTTTCCTTTGAAACACTGAAAACGTTGCCCTCGATGGTTATGTTATGCGAAACCGAGGTTGCCGGTGCGGGATTGGAAATAAAAATCGTACTACCGTCAGCAGCATTGGTGCCAACCACATCATAAAACTTATTGTTGAGAATATTAACCTTTACGGAATTAGCAGGATATTGAATAAAGCGGTTGTTTTTGGTCAACAGATAGATAAATCTGTCGGCACCCCAATCCATACCAACACAGTTTTTGATGGTGATTTCTGGTTTTGCTGTATACTCACCAAGGAAGTTCTTGGCACTGGTTGCATATGTAGGCATGGAAGGCATCAAGAACAAACGGTGGTTGTTGGAAGTGTTGGGCTGAGTGAAGAAGCAGTTATCAAATACGATTTTGTTAGATTCAATTTCATCATAGCCGTTATTACCGTAATTTGTTCCGACAAAGGACTGCATAGTATTATAATTAAAGTAGCAGTTTTTGAATTCCCACATATTGTCTGCGGGGCTATTACCGCCATTATCATAGGAGTTAAACGCCATGTTTGTGTGCGGTGCTACCAAATTGCTTACAAAATAGTTATGTATCTTAATATTGGTGTAGCGGTCTTTGCTGATTGCCGCAAGACAAGCGTTTTTGGTGCCGGCGAAGCCATCCAGAGTAAAGTTACATCTGGCAGGAAAGTTAAATGTATCCGTCAAAACGGTTTCAACAGATGAGTCAATTCCTCTGTCGTTTTGAACTTCTTTGGCAGTTTCCTTAGTATCGCGCTCGTCGTTAACAGGGTTTTTGCCTGCCTGTGCGCCCAGGAAATATACGTTGATCAGTTGATCAACCGTGGGTACGTCACCGGTCAAAGCGGTGAAACTTGTTTCGTCAACAAGACCGATTTCACCCGCAGCAAAGACTGCAACAACATCACGGGAAACACTGTCGGGAGCTGCTGCCCATTTTGCAGTATGAGCCTTAACAGCATTCATCAGGTCCGCAATGTTACCAAAAGCATTGGTGCCCCAAGTCAATATGTATGTCTTGCCGTTAGGTGCATAGGTGTAGGTAAAATCTGCATCATTGGCTGCGGGCGCAGTTTTGCCCCATGCGGCATCGAAAAAGTACACATTTGCGGTAGGTTTGTTGGAACCTGCCACAGTCGTTACTTTTTCATAGGCATCTACGACGGGAGTTTCACCATCGGTCGCGGCCGCAGGCAAAACGATCGTCGTTAACATACTGATACTCATCAGTACGCAGAGCAACAGACTCCAAACTCTTTTTGCATTGGTTTTCACTACAAATCCCTCCATTTGAAATAAAAAATTTCTTCCTATTTATTACATTATAGTAATAATATTATAAAAAGTCAACGATTGGGTGGGGGGTGAGAGGGGAGAGATAAAATTAAAAACGCCATGCATTTCTGCATAGCGTTGTTTGGTTTTATCGTTCGGCGCCGCCGCCCGAGAAGCCGCCTCCTCCACCGGAGAAACCGCCGCCGCCCGAGAAGCCGCCGCCTCTGCCACCTCTGCCGCCTCTGCCACCGAAAAACAGCAGATAGAGCAGCAGTCGCGGATGGCGGATAAACAGGAAAATCAAGAATATCACGCCTGCGATTTTGAAAATTGTGGACAGCAGTCCTCCGCCTTGGTGTTCGGGGTAGTCGTCCCCAAGCGGAATGTAGTTTTCGTCGGGGGTGAGATTATATTCGATATATATCTCGTTTATGATGGCATTTTGGGTTGCTACCAGTCCTGCCGAGTAGTCGGGGTAGGCGGGGAGCATATAGGTGTCCAGCAGTCTGCCGACCTTACTGTCCGGCAGGGCACCCTCCAGTCCACTGCCGACCTCGATGCGCACTTTGGGCTCACTTTTGGAGAAAATGAGCAGTATGCCGTTATCTTTTTCTTTGTCTCCAATGCCCCACTGACGCGCCAAGCGCCCCGAAACATCGGAAATTGCCGCACCTTCTAAACTTTCAATGGTTACCACTACCACCTGCGCCTTACAAGCGTGGTAAAGGTTTTCAGCACGTTGTTGCAGGGTGCTTCGGTCGGGTGTTGAAATGACGCCAGCATAGTCGTTTACAAAAAAGTTTCGGGTGGGAGCGGCAGGAATATCCAGCGCGCTTACGGGCAAAATTGCGCACCATAAGCAAATGAGAAGTGAAGCAATCCGTTTCATTATTCAGCGCTGAAATCTACAGTCGGTGCATTTTCACTACCGGAAGCCGCTTCAAAGAACTCGGCCTTTTCAAAGCCGAACAGGGCGGCAGTGATGTTGGTAGGGAATTTGCGGATGGTGGCATTGAAGGTGCCAACCACTTCATTATATTCGTTACGGGCGGTGGCAATGCGGTTTTCGGTACCTGCCAGTTCGTCTTGCAGACCGATAAACTGCACGCTTGCCTTGAGATCGGGATAGTTTTCGCTGACGGCATTGACCCAAACGTCAATCGCACTGTCAAGCGCGGCACTTGCCGAGGCTTGTTCACCGACGGAATCCGCCTCACGCAAGGTGTTTCTTGCCTGAGTGACCGCCAAAAACGTTTCTTCCTCGTGGGCGGCATAGCCCTTAACGGTGTTAACGAAGTTGGGAATCAGATCGGCACGGCGCTGCAGTTGCGTGTCAATCACAGCGGCTTTTTCTTCAACCTTGGTTTCCAGATCAACCAGAGAATTATACTTGCCGACAAAGGTGGAAATCAGCAGCACTACGACCAGTGCGATAGCGCCCAGTGTAATCCATAACTTTTTGTTTTTCATAAAAAATCCTCCTTACCAGAATATTATAATTCGGCTTTGAATTCGTTATACAGAGAATTGATGGCTTTTACGTAATCTTTTTCGTGTACACCGATGATGATGTTCAGCTCACCGGAGCCTTGGTCGATCATACGGATGTTGATATCTGCCTTACTTACGGCAGACAGTACTCTTGCCGCAGTACCCTTGGTGGCAACCATACCGTAACCAACCACAGCGATAATTGCCATTTCGTCTTCAGCGTAAATGAGGTCGGGGTTGGTTTCTTTTTGAATACGTTTCATCAGTTCGGTTTTAACAGGTTGCAGTTTATCGGTTGCAACCACGACGCTGAGGGTATCAATACCCGAGGGCATATGTTCAAAGGACAGACCAAACTCAGCAAAAATGTTCAGCACCTTAGCGCCAAAGCCAATCTCGTTATTCATCATTGCCTTTTCAATGCGGACAACGGAGAATTGATGGTTACCTGCAATACCTGTGATGATGCGAGGTTTATAGCCTTCGGGCAGGTGATGGACAATCATTGTGCCCTCATCCTCGGGCATATTGGTGTTACGAATGTTAATGGGAATACCTGCCTGACGAACGGGGAATACGGCATCTTCGTGCAATACCGCGGCACCCATATAGGGAAGTTCGCGCAGTTCGCGATAGGTGATGGTCTGAATGGGTTTGGGGTTTTCAACGATGCGCGGATCGGCAACCAGCATACCCGATACGTCGGTCCAGTTTTCATATACCTTTGCCCCTGCCGCTTTGGCAACGATGGCGCCTGTGATATCACTGCCGCCACGGGAGAAGGTGTGCACCGCACCGTCGGGCATTGCACCGTAAAATCCGGGCAGAACGGCGCGTTTGTTAGCCTTGAGAGCAGGAATCAGTTTGGCTTCGGTGGCATCCTGGTCGTATTTGCCGTTTTCATCAAAGCAGATATAGTCTGCCGCATCCAACATCGGACAGCCAAGATATGCCGCCATTACTTTGGCGTTGAGGTATTCACCGCGACTTGCCACAAAGTCCTCCGAGGGAGTGCCTGCCAGATGTTCTCTTAAGATGCGGAAATCCTCTGTTAAATCAAGGCTGAGTCCAAGACCCTCGATGATTTCGGTAAAGCGCTGTTCAATGAGAACCAAAACGCTTTCGGCATCACCGTGAGAGGTGGCTCTTGCATAACTTCTGTATAAAAGGTCGGTAATCTTCGTGTCCTCACTGTGTACCTTGCCCGGAGCCGATACAACTACGTAGCGGCGGCTGCTTTTTGCATTGACAATGGCAACAGCTTTTTTGATTTGATCGGCGTTTGCCAAAGAAGAACCGCCGAATTTAACAACTCTTGTGCTCATAATAACTACTCCTGTTTCAGATAATCTGTGATGATTTGTGCGTGTAGCGCCGCCGCATCGTCAAGCAGCGCAGGATCGGGGGCAAAGGTTGCACTGTGCAGTGCCGAATTGCCGCCCACACCGATATGGTAAAAGCAACCGGCTCTGTTTTTAAGATATTCACCGAAATCCTCGGTGGTCATCAGCGGTGCGTTTATTTCTATGGTGCGCTCTTTTCCAAACAACGCCAAGGCGCGTTCTTTACAAAAGAGGGTGGTGGAAACGGGGTTTTGAATACCGATGTAACCGGGGACAAAGTCAAGCTTGGTCCGTACCCCGTAGGTCAGCTCCGTTTCCGATAAGATTTCTTTGATTTTTTGGTGGATATCATCTCTGGTCGACGTGTCCATACACCGCAGTATGCCTGTAATTTCAGCAGTGTCTGCAATGATGTTGCGCGCCTTGCCGCTTTCAAAGGTACCCACTGAAATGATGGCAGGGTTTTCACCCATTTTGCGAAGTGCCAAAAGTTTGGGTATTGATTCTGCGGCGGCAGCCAGTGCATCGATTGCATCGTGCGGACAGGCACCGTGGGCGCTTTTGCCGATAAAGGTGATATCAAATTTGGTGGCGGCGGCATAAAATGCACCGCTTTTAAAACCGAAGGAGCCAAGGGGTAGGGTGGGATCAACGTGTGCCCCCAGTACCATACTGACGTCTTTCATCAGCGGATGTGCCGAAAGAATGTCGGCATACCCGTCTCCTTCTTCATCGGGCTGGAATACAAAAAGTACTTTGCCCGACAGGTTTTCTTGGTTTTCTTTGAGTATTTTGGCGGCACCGAGTGCGGCAGTCATATGAAAATCGTGTCCGCAGGCGTGCATCACACCGTCGTTTTCCGAGGCATAGGGAAGACCTGTTTGCTCGGTGATGGGCAAAGCGTCCATATCCGCGCGCAGTGCCACGGTTTTGCCCTCTTTGCCGCCGACCAGTTCACCGATCACGGCGGTTTCGCCGACGCGGTGTACCGTCAGTCCCAGTTCACTGAGCCAAGAGGTGAGTTTGTCAGCCGTTTTGAATTCTTGGCGACTGCACTCGGGAAAACGGTGAAGGCTTTCATACCAGCTATTCAGTTGTGACATAAGAGGGCTCCTTTCTGAAAATTATTTTAAAGAGTTTAAAAACGTTTGCAGTCGGTCCAGTCCTTCTGCAAGTTCCCTGTCACTGCAACAGTAGGACAGACGAACGTATCCTTCCGCTCCGAAGCAAAATCCGGGGGTGAGGGCAACGCCTGCTTCACTGATGAGTCGTTTGCAAAATTCGCCCGAGGGAATACCGTATTTCTCAATGGAGGGAAACACGTAGAAAGCGCCTTCGGGAACGGTGACGGAAAGACCCATTTCTTGCAATCGAGAAACGGCATAATCCCGTCGTTTTCGGTAGGTTTCTTTGAAAGCACCCGTGTCGCAGTCCAGTGCCGCGATGGCGGCGCGCTGAAAGAGTGACGGGGTGGAAACCACGCTGAACTGATGGATCAGTTCCAAACGCTCCTTAATGTCAGCATGGGCAATGAGATAACCCATTCGCCACCCTGTCATCGCATAGGGTTTGGAAAAGCTTTGGATCAGAATGATCTGCTCTTTGAGATCTTTAAATTCCGTAAAGGAATGGTAGTTTTCGGTATAAATCAGTTGGCGGTACACGTCGTCACAAAGGACAAAAACGGGTTTGCCTTTAACAGCGTTATATACTGCGCCAAGACTTTGCTCATCCAGCACCGTACCCGTTGGGTTGTTGGGAGTGTTGAGAATAATGGCTTTGGTGCGCTCGGTGACTGCTTTTTCGATATCTCTAATCTGAAAATCATCTTTGGAGGTATCAAATGCCACGGGGGTGCCGCCACAGAGCAGTACAAGCTGTTCGTACAGTACGAAAGCAGGGGTGGGGATAATAACCTCGTCCCCTTTTTCAAGCACACCCATCAGCGCTACCATCAGTGCCTCGGTGGCGCCGGCGGTGACGATGATTTCATCTGCCGTAGTATCCAGTCCGTTTTGCTCACGCTCAAAGCGGGCAATGCGCTCACGCAAAGACTGTGTACCGTTGTTGGCAATATAGTGAGTTTCCCCTTTGTCCAGCGCCTCGATCAAGGCGGTGCCGACAGGGGCAGGGGTGTTGAATTCGGGCTCCCCGAGGGTCAGTCGTATGCAGCCTTCCTTTGCCGCCGCCAATGCGGAAAATTCGCGGATGGTGGAGCGGCGCAGAGAAAATACCGCAGGATTTAAATGCTCTTTCATTATTCTTTACCGGTAAACGCAAGGTCTACGTCCAGTGTTGCAAAATAGTCTTCAATGCTTTCGGCACGGCGGATCATGGTGACCGACTTATCCTCATGCATCATCAATTCTGCGCAACGGAGTTTGCCGTTATAGTTATAACCCATCGCGTGACCGTGAGCACCTGCATCGTGGAGTACCAAAATGTCCCCAAGTTCGACTTTGGGCAGAGGACGGTCGATGGCAAACTTGTCGTTATTCTCACAAAGAGAGCCAACCACGTCGAATTTGCCCACGTAGGGCTCGTTCTCTTTGCCAAGCACCGTCAGATGATGGTAAGCGCCGTACATAGCAGGGCGCATCAAATCACAGCAAGAAGCGTCTACACCGATATACTCTTTGTAGATATGCTTATAGTGAATGGCGGTGGTGACGAGATAACCGTAAGGTCCGGTGATATAGCGGCCCATTTCGGTAAAGAGTTTGATTTCCATACCGGCAGGGGTGATCATCTTTTCGTAAACTTTTCTTACGCCTTCACCAATGGCAAAAATGTCCACCGCGCGTTCGTTGGGCAGATAGGGAATACCAATACCGCCCGAAAGGTCGATAAATTCCACGGAAATGCCAAGTTCTTCTCTGATTTCCAGTGCCAGACGGAATAATTCCTCGGCAAGACGGGGATAATACTCCTCGTCCAAAGAGCAAGAGGCAATCATGGAATGAATACCAAAGTGCTTAACGCCCTTTGCCTTGAGTTTGGCAAAAGCTTCTTTGAGTTGCTCAAGGGTCATACCGAATTTGGAGTCGTACAGGTGACCCATAATATCGTTGGTGATATTGAATTTGCCGGGATTGTAGCGGCAGCAGAAAGTATCGGGCAGGGGGCCCATTTCCTCTAAAAATTCAATATGTGTCACATCGTCGAGGTTGATAATGGCGCCTGCATCCAGTGCGGCACGGTACTCGGCACGGCTGGTTTCGTTGGAGCTGAACATAATGTCCTGACCGCCAATGCCGCTTTTTTGCGCGAGCAGTACTTCGGTGACGGAAGCACAGTCGGTACCGCAACCCAAAGATTTGAGCAGTCGGATGATGGAGGGGTTGGGCAGTGCCTTGACGGCAAAATATTCCTTAAACCCTTTGTTCCAGGCAAATGCGGCATTAAGATCGTTGACACATTTGGTAATGCCTTGTTCATCATAGATGTAAAAAGGAGTGGGGATAGTCTCTGTCCACTTCTTAGCGTCACTTAAAGTAAATGGTAATGTTTTCATAGCAATTTCCTATCTTTTTTTACAGTTTACGCAGGTCTGCTTCCAGCGCGGTTTTCATAGAGGTCTTTTCGTCTTTCATTTTGATGACTTTGGCAGGGCAACCTGCAACAACGGCACCTGCAGGAACGTCACGGGTTACGATGGCACCTGCGGCAACTACCGCGCCTTTGCCGACACGGCATCCCTCAATTACAACGGCATTGGCGCCGATGAGTACGTCGTCTTCAATAATAACGGGTGTGGCGCTGGCAGGCTCGATTACACCTGCAAGTACGGCACCTGCGCCCACGTGGCAATGATTGCCGACGATGGCTCTGCCACCGAGGGTAGCACCCATATCAATCATAGTGCCCTCACCGATCACAGCACCGATGTTGATCAGCGCGCCCATCATAATAACGGCATTGTCACCAATCTCCACTTGATCGCGGATGATGGCACCGGGCTCGATACGGGCGTTGATGTTTTTCTTGTCCAAAAGCGGTACCGCACTGTTGCGGCAATCGTTTTCAATCACAATATCCTCAATCGCATCACGATTTTGCTCGATGATGGGGGAGAGTTCTTTCCAATCCCCAAAAACGACTTTATCTTTGTCACCAAACACGTGGGCAGAACCAAAGTCAATATCACGCTTGGTTTTGATATAAAGTTTAACGGGTGTTTTTTTCTCAGCGTTTGCAATAAACTGAATGATTTCCTGTGCGTTCATGTCGCTCCTCCGTATAATATATATAATTATAAATAATTTGTCAGTTTATTATTGTATCACTATTATATGCAAGTGTCAAGATTTAGTTAGAATTTGAAAACTTTCCAAAAATAAAAAAATTTTTCTTTACATTTGCTTTTTGCCGTGATATACTATATTGGCACTAAAATGCATATTGGGATATAGCCAAGTTGGTGGCGGGCGGATTCTGACTGACATGATTCCGAAGGTTCGTGTCCCATTTAAAACTTAATATTGGGATATAGCCAAGTTGGTAAGGCAACGGATTCTGACTCCGTGATTCCGAAGGTTCGAGTCCTTCTATCCCAACCAGAAAACGGCAAGTTTCGACAGAAACTTGCCGTTTTCAGTTATATTCGCCTTCGGCGAGTTATATTGGCTGCGCCAGTTATATTTGCTTCGCAAGTGATATGCGCTACGCGCGTTAAAGGCGAATATAATATCACTGCAGAACGAAGTGGAGCAATATCACTACGAGCAAAGCGAGTAATATCACTCCGACAAAGTCGGAATATCACTAAAAAGCTAACGGTTATGCAATTGTTCGAATTCATACGCAAAACTGCAAATAATATCTTTTTGTAGCCCATAGCCAAAAAACCGACAAGTTTCTTTAGAAGCTTGTCGTTTTTTCTATTTTTTAATATAGTCTGCCTTTGGGGTGGTGCCGAAGTGGGATTTGTAGGCGCGGTAAAAGGAACTGTATTCCTGCCAACCGCATTTTTCGGCAACAAGGTTGGGGGGCATGCCGTTTAAGAGAAAGTCTTTGGCGGCAATGAGTCTTTTGGTGGTGATATAGTCCCAGACGGTGTCACCGGTGATGGCTTTAAAGCGGCGGTTGAGGTGGGTTTTGCTGATATAAAAATGACGGCAGATTTCCTCCAGTCCCGAAAGGGTCAGCAGATGGCGGTTGATATATTTAATCAACTTTTCGTTTTCACTTGCCGAATGAAAATCTTCTTCGTTTTTGCTGATATTGTCGCACAATTCTTTGAGTAAAACCGACAGATATAGCTGCTTTTCTTCACTGGAGGCGGCGCCCACAATCCGATCCAGATAGTAAATCCAGGTCTTTTTTTGCATTTCGTCAGCAGGGATGCGGTTGTAGCGCCCCAGCGGCTTTTGATCCAAAACGGAAATCAGCGTTTCGGAATACGGCTCAAGCAGGGCAGGGGCGTTGAAGTTGACGACATAACGCTCATACGGTATGAGCTCGTTTATAATAAGGGAATGCGCCTCGGATTTTTTGATGATCAGAATGTCAAAGGGATTTAGTTCGTAAATATTGCCCTCAACGAAATACTTGGCATTGCCCGAAACAAAACAAAAAATTTCGTAGTTATCGTGGGTGTGCCTTTTAAATACGGAAAGGTCGGGGGCCTCGGTACAAGTCTTGCTTGCGGATATACGTGGTCTCATAATCTCATCTCCTGAAAGTAATATATCACAACGTGTGCATATTTACAATAGTTTTGGTGGATTTTCGCAATTTACTTCGGATATAAACGGGTGTATAATGCGCTTAAAAGGAGATGAAATATATGGAAAAGATGCGGATTTTTGCATTTTCCGACGAGGCAAGTGAATCTTTGGCAGAACAAATTGCTGCTCTTAGGCGAAATGGCCTTGACGGAATGGAGATACGAAATGTTGATAAAATCAATGTTTCCGATTTAACAAAAGAACAGGCAAAAGAAATCAAAAAGCAGCTAAATGACAATGGGCTTGTGGCTTGGTCACTTGGCTCTCCTATCGGAAAAATTTCCATAGAAGACGACTTTGAAAGTCATCTGGAAAAGTTTAAGCGCACCCTGGAAATAGCTGAGATTTTGGACGCCAAAAACATTCGGCTTTTTTCCTTTTTAATTCCCGAGGAGGAGAACACCGACGCGTATCAGTCGGCGGTTTTTGAGAGAATGGGGCAACTTGTTTATGCCGCTGAAAATTACGACGTTACCCTCTGCCACGAAAACGAAAAGAAAATCTACGGGGACAATGCTGAGCGGTGCCTTGCACTGTATAAATCCTTTCCTACCCTCAAGGGTGTGTTTGATCCTGCCAATTTCGTGCAATGCGGCGTGGACACCCGAAAGGCTTGGGAGCTTTTGAAAGAATATATCCACTATGTACATATAAAAGATGCACTGGCTGACGGCTATGTGGTGCCTGCAGGCAAGGGCATCGGAAACGTGGAGTATATTG
>JAZROO010000113.1:0-13353 GCA_045648705.1 Eubacteriales bacterium
CCAAGTTTTTCAAACTCTTTAATCCGATTTTCAATAATCATATCAGCACCTCAATCAATTATTTCGATGCCAATTCAGCAAAGTGACATCGCAATCATCAACAGCGGTTTCAAAAGCAAAAGATAAAAGTTTCTTTTCGGGATGCGGATCAAAGAAAACAGTGGTAAAAATCGTCTGATTGTCCACACGTCCCGGCATAGTACTGAAAGCAACTTCATTCAGCCCGTTGGAATCAAGGTTTCCCTCGTCCTCAAAAGCGGAATTATCAATCCCGTCACCAAAATTACAGGGCAAGTTTGACGATGAAATATTTTCACCGTAATTCACCGCAAAACGAACACTCGTTCCATCTTCATAAGTTGCCACATAATCACCAAGATAGTACTTTTCAGCTTCGATGAAAGCACCGTCATAAAAAGCTCGATAAGGCATATTTCGATTGGTAGTATGTTTAACCAAAAAATGCGGTTTTCGGGAAATGTTGCCGAATTTTAAGCGGAAGCACTCCTCAAAAGTTGCCTTTTTGAGTTCAGGCAACATTGAATCATCATATTCTGCCGACCACATTGCCGCCGCACTGAACACAAGGTTAAAATACTGGTTATTCCGTTGCATATAAATCGGCTCACAAGAGCCCCAGTTGGAGCAAACACCACCGAATACACCCAGTTCTCTGCGTCTGCGCCAATTTTCAACAGATGCCGCCGCAAGATTGCCAAAGACTACGGGGTATCCGTGCGTATGATAAACATAATCGTATTGAATTCCGAAAGAAGCATACCAGTGTAACATTAAAATATCCTTAGGGAGCATATTCTGGCAATAGAAAATAACCGGTAACGGTTCGTACTCTTTTCCGTTCATAGAGCGACGATAGCCACCTGCACCACCGTAATGTCTGCCGTCCGGAAGAATAACGGGCAAGAGTTTTTCTCCCCACATCACCGTTTTAATGCCACGGTCTGCAAGAAAATCGTGCAGTTTTGTAATATCCTGCGCATACAGCAGATGCGGCTCGGTTCCCTTACAACGTTCACACACGCCAATAGAATACATTTCATCGTGGCCGATATTAACCATTTTGGGCTTGAAGACCTCAATGACTTCTTCCAAAATGTCAAAAACAATGGGATATGTATCGGGATGATTGGGACAGTAGGAATCCGGATAGGGATCTTCCTTGCGCTCTGCTATTTCAGGATGCGCATAGCAAATATAATCACTGTGCGAAAGGGTTGGTACTTCAGGATAAACGTCAAGTCCACGAAATTGGCAGTAGTTTATCAGTTCAGCCACCTCTTGTTGCGTCAACACATCCCCATCTCCGTTATCGGGATGAGCGCAGTTCTTCGACCAACTGAAACTGCCCAAAATCTTGCCGATTCCACCCTCGGTTTCCTTGCATTTGCGGACAAAATCAGCCCATACCGCGTTAATCTCGGGATGGCGGTGATATTCCATTGCTCCACCGATTTCAACAAAAAGGCAATTATATCTTAGAGCAACCGCCATATCAACCATCTTTTTAAAATTATCAAAATTCTTTCTGCCTGGAAGAAATACACGATATCCGCGCAACGAGCAGTCGGGTGCATCACAAAGTTTACCGACAAACAAGCCCTCTTGTTCCAACATATCAACAAGCGTTTGCACTGCAAAAATATTAGCGCGCAAACTCTCAGCATAAATTTTAACAGCGCTCGAGGTGATGGTAATTACATAACCCTCCTCGCGCTCCCAAGCAAAATCACTCGGTAACTCATTACAAAATTCGATAGTTTTGATGGTACCGTCATTTGTTGTATAATCACCTAGACTTTCAATCAGTGTTTGTGCATAGCCTTCAGCACCTCGTACTGTAACATGATCGGCAAGTGCTACCGACTTTCCTTTTTCCCAAACACGTGGTTTAAAAAACATTTTGCCTTTCCTCCCTTATAGCCGCCCTGTAAGACGTTCAGTTTCCAGTTTATCAATCAGCCAAGAAATAGGTTGTTCCTCGATGGGTGGAGCAACCCAATCGGCATACTCCTGTATAGTTTTATACTCATTGTCAACCGCAACCCCGATATCAGCCGCCTCTAAAAGCGCAATATCATTTTGAAAATCACCAATGCCGACAAAGAGGGTTATCTGCGGCATTAAAGAACGCAGTTTTTCAAGGCAAATTCCCTTATCCGCACCGTGCGAAAACAATTCCAATAATTTCGGGCATGAGCGCACATATTGAAAATCATCAAATTCCAAGCAATGCTGTTGCATCTTGTCGCAAACCGCGGCATCAGCAACCAAAACAACTTTTAAAATTTCTTCATCAATAGACATAAGTTGTTTTTCAAAATCTGCGTCACTTGTCAAATACCGAGTGGTTTGACTCAGTGTATGCACCATGACAGTTTCAATTTCGGAGAAAATGCGCAGAAAATAAAACACTCTGTCCATCACCTTGGCACTTACGGGTTGATACCATATGTACTTCTTCTGTGCGCAATCATAAATTGCCGTCCCGTTTTTCACAATGCAATAATCTTTTATGGGAAGCAAAGGATAACTTTCAAACAAAAAAGATTCATTTCTGCCGGTAGCAGGACAAAAGCTTCCGCCGTTATCAACAAAATACTGCACGGATTTTAAATGGCTTTCACTCATTACCGCATTTTTAACAAGCGTTCCGTCCAAATCGCTTAAAATCATAATACCATCAAAAATACCCATACTTCTCTCCTAAATTCCACAAAAGCAAAAAGAGAGGATACAAATCCTCTCTTTTTAATAAATTATTTGTCAAGATTATATCTTTTCTTAAATCTGTCAACACGGCCGCCGGTATCAACCAGTTTCTGTTTACCTGTAAAGAAAGGATGACATTTTGAACAAATTTCCACCTTGAGCTCAGGCTTAGTAGAACGAGTCTCAAAAGTTTCGCCGCAAGCACACTTTACAATGCACTTTTCATACTTCGGATGAAGTCCTTCTTTCATTTGTTTCACCTCTTTCTGTGTATTTTCTAACATAGCACAAATATTCTACCATATGAATTTTAAAAAAGCAAGAACTTTTTTAAGAAATTTCAATAACTTCGTTCAAATGGAAACTATAAATATATAATTTGTTTGCTTTTTTACCTAAAATCTGCGCCAATGCATATTGATAAAGCTTAAGTTGCACACCATAACGGTCTATAAAATCCTGTGCGGAAGTAAGACGGTCACTTTTATAATCCACAATGCATAACTGCCCGTTTTTCTCGTAATAGCAGTCAAGCACACCTTGCAGCAAAATCGGCTCTTGCTCTTTTGCATCGGGATATAATCGGTTTGCAGGCAACGAAAAGAAAAATCGTTTTTCTTTTTCAAGGCTGTCCGCTGTGATCATATCTTTAAACAAAGGCTGTAAAACAAAGTTCTCCACCTGCTCCGACGAAACCAAATCCGCTTCCCCCTGTGTCAAAAACGCTTGCTTTATCAAACGCTCCGTTTCTGCCGCAAAACCGCCCTCACTTGCCAAAACTTTAAAATCGGCAAACTGCATAAATTTATGAAGCGCATTACCGATGACATTGCCATCTATGCGGTTTTTAAGAAAAGAGGGGCGTTTTCTGCCAAAATATTCAGGGATAACGGGCAGTGCCTCAGGATCTTTTTCGCGCATTCCTTTTACTTCGGAAACACTGAGCTTGATGGGCAGTTTTGTTTGCTCAGCATACGGATAACAAGCGCTGATAAGATCAAAATCAACTGCGGTGGTATCTTCCTTTGTGTCAGCCGCTTGTTGAACGGCGCCATCTTTGGTGATTTTTTCATATATCTTTGTAATAAACTCTGCCTTGCCTTGCCGCACTTTAAAAGGCACCTCAAGCGCCCGATAAAGCGGCAAAATTCCCTCCAGTCCCCTAACGGCATAAAAGAGCCATTTAAGCGCCGAGGGTTGTTCACAGAGAAATTCTGACGGTGACGAGCCTTGATAGCTTTCCACCTCTTGCAACAGTGATGCCAGTTCTTTTCGTTTTTTGGCACAAACCAAATACAAATGCGTTTTGGGTCGGGTCAGTGCAACGTAAAGGATGCGCATCTCCTCGCTGAGTGATTCGCGGCGCATCATTTCTTTACTGAGTTTATAGGAAAGCGGTGCATACTCGGTAAAGGTGGCATCTTCTCGCATTTTTACGCTAGGTCCCAGCGCATTGTGCGATATAAAAGTGTTAGTATCCAAATCGCGATACCCTTTTTCAAGGTTAACCACAAAGCATACCGGATACTCAAGACCCTTGGATTTATGAACAGACAATATCTGCACGCAGTTTTGCGGTGCTTGTCCTTGCTTTGCGCTGAGCAAAATGCGGCCAAGGGCACTCATTTTGTCAAGGTAGTTCAGGAATGCAAATAACCCTTTGTAACTGTCCTGCTCATACTGCGTGGCATAGTGCAGCATCAGTTGCATATTGGCAACCCTTGTCTCTCCGTCGGGATACCCTGCCACCCGTTCCAAAATATTGGTACGGGCAAAAATCATTTGCAATACCTCATCGGTACGACTGCCGACTGCCCTGCGCCGCAGATACTCCACATCCTCCAAAAATGCCGCACATTTAGCATCTTTTTGCGCAAACAAACGCACTGCATCAAAAAGAGAAACGCTTTTGTTACGGGCACGAATCTCGGCAAGAGCGGCGGCATCAAATCCGTAAAAATCCGAATACATCAAAGTAATCAAAGGAATATCGCGGTAAGGGTTACTGATAACCTGCAAATAAGAACGCAACATTTTAATTTCCCATACATCCAAAAACTGCAGATCCTGGTTATTATTAATCGTATGTATTCCCATGCGGTGCAAAGCCGATTCAAAATGCCCCGTCACACCACCGGTCACACGGCACAAAATTGCCATATCACCGTATTCAAGCGGTCGCTCTTTGCCTTTTTTCACGTCATAAAACGGCTTGCCGCGCAACGATTTGATTTTTTGAGCCACCAGACAAGCCTGTTTTTCAATGGCGGTGAGCGGAAGTTTTTCATCGGGATCATTGTCGCTGAAAATCACGTCAAGCTCCACATGCCCCTGACTTTGCTCGGGATACAATCCCCCGTGGTGAAGCCACTCGGAACTGTCGTATTCTATTTGCCCCAGTCCCGTGCTCATAGCGGCACTGAACATCTGATTTGCAAAAGACAATATGGCAGGGTGAGAGCGGAAGTTTTGATTAAGATACAAATAAGAAGGTGTATCAATCTTATTTTGCTCCCCTACCGCCGCGCAACTTTGCTTTTTTTCCAAAAACAGTTCGGGACATGCCGCACGGAAACTGTAAATACTCTGCTTTACGTCACCTACCATAAAAACATTGGCTTCATCTTTGGACAAAGCGCGGAAAATCAGGTCTTGTTTGCGGTTGGTATCCTGATACTCATCCACAATAATTTCATCAATACCCTGCCGCATATCAAGCGCAAGTGCAGTAGGTGTCAGCGTATCGGTTTTGGCATCGTAACTTTCTACCAAAAGTTCAAGCGTCAGCCGTTCCAGATCGGAAAAACTGATCATATTGCGCTCCCGCTTTGCCAAAGTAAACTGATCATCCAGTTCTTTTATTACCCCAAAAAGCGTCGAAAGTATACGATTGCCTATTTTCAGTTCTGCCATATGGCAATCTGCGCTTTTGTCAAAAACATTTTTTTGTAAAGAATTAATGAGGTTTTTGGCATACAGTCGTTTGCCTTTGGCATTTTCCAACATTTCCTCATACCCTTGAAATGCTTTTGCTCTGGTACTCCAAGAAGAAAAACGGATACCATTAAGAATTTGGCGCACCTCGTCAAAAGCACGATTTTTTAACTTAGCAATCGCAAGATCCACCATTTCTCTTTCCGTGGTCATGGAAACATACAAAGTTGTGGCGGCAAGTTCTTTTGCCTCGGCAACATCCAAAATCTGTGCATATTGGCTTTGCGCTTCGACAAGTTTATTGTAAATGCTTTTATAAAGAGCATCCTCTTCAAAACAATCAAACAGGTCATCTTGCGCCTCATACTCAGTTTTGGGAAACGGTTCTTCCACATAATAGCGGTATGCCGCTCTGAGTACTCCAAGCAGTTTTTCATCATTTCTGCCACCACTGAAAAACGCAATCATCTCTTTGATATGAGGTTGTTCGAGTGCTCGCTCATAAAGCGCTTCGGTCAAATCCTCGAGCGTTCTTTCAAACATAATATCAAGTTGTGATTCATCCCCGATGCTCACCGTCGGGTCGAGGTGTAAAATATGAAAATTCTCCTCGATAATTTTCTTACAAGCGGCATGCACCGTGGAAATATTAGCAGAGGGCATCAGCACTTGTTGTTGCAAATGCGCATTGTCCGGATCAATTTCCAATTTGGCCGCAACGGCATTTTCAATCTTTTGGCGCATTTCGGCGGCAGCGGCATTGGTAAAGGTCATAATCCACAACCGCGAAATATCTCCGCCCGACAAAATCTTTTGAATAACGCGCTCGACCAACACTGCCGTTTTACCGCTACCTGCGGCGGCAGATACGATCAGAGAGGAGCCCGACGTGTAAATTGCTTTTTGCTGTGCCGGTGAAAATTTCATTTACTCCTCCCCCTTTGTTATCAAATCAAAAAACGTTTCTTTTTCTACTTCGGTAAAGGCACTGACTTTGCTTTTGCCGTATTCAAAGCGGCAAATACCGCCATACTCGCAGTACTGACAGGCATTTACACCTTGTTTCATCGGACAAACAGACACGTCTCCGTTTGCCATACGCCCCATAATATCCTTAACTTTTTGCTCCACAAAGTTGCCCAGCGCCTCAAATTGCTCACGACTTGCAACACTTGCCAGTGAAGAAAATGAGCCGTCCTTTTTGCGCGCGGCATTATTATAAAGACCGCCCTCCGACCCATCCATTGCTTCAATAATCGGCACTTCGGCAACAAACAGTCCTTTTCGTTTAAAGTTTTCAGCAAGTGCATCGGCTGAAAATTCCTGTCCTTGCTTAAAGGTGGGCACACCGGCAAGAAAATATTCCATAGCCGCAATGTTGTGCCCTGCAAAATCGGATTGCTCAGTCAGCATTTTACTGTAAAGCGGTAGCTGGAGTTGATAGCCGTTGTAGATATTGGACAGGTCAAAGTCCTTGTTTCCCGTTTTATAGTCAACAATTTTCAGCCACTTTTCACCGTCAATCTCAGCACTGTCCACACGGTCGATAAATCCGTTGATTTTAGCATAAAAGCCGTTATCAAGCGGAATTTTGCTTTCGAAATGGTATTCTTGTTCTATTGGTTTAAATTGGCTGTTTCTGAGTTCATCCAAAACGCTGTGACCCACCAGTTGCATGGATCGGTTAATCCTTTCATACAAATGGTCAAAGCGCGGAGAACTCATATCCCCAAGGTTAGTGGCAAAGTATTCTTCGGCAGTTGCTTTAAGAAAAGCATCCACCCTTTCATCGTCCCACTTGGAAAGGTCGTTTTCCTCAGCCACCGCCCCCAGCAGACGTTCCATACCGAAATGCACAAATTCACCAATATAATCTGCGGCAAAGGTCACCGGTTTGGTTTCGGAAATGCGCAAACCATAATCCAAAAAGAAACGAAACGGACAACCCACAAAACTTTCCAGTCTTGATTGGCTGGCAGAAAGTTCTTTGGAGTAAAGCGCTTCTACAATTGCCGCGCTGAGTGGCTCGTCCTTTTTCTTGGGTGTTTGCAGTGATGCAACGTCAATATTGAATTTCTCTTTCAAGAACGAGGCAATCTCACCGTATTTTTTACTTGCCTTTGGCAAGGTGACGCAAAGGCGCACCAAATCATGCGGATGGGCAATCAGCTTTGGATCGTCAACCACCGCCATATCTATTAATTTATCACAAATACGCTCCACCAACGTAGAGGGCAAACACGGACTACCCTCTGCCGTAAAAGCGGCGTAACTGAAAGTAATACTTTGACAGGCGGAAGCAACTGTTCTGTACAAACAAAATTGTTGCTCAAGAGCAATGGTCATACTGTCTTTGGACAACAAAACGTTTTGCTCTTTAAGCCGTTCAATATCCCGATCGGTAATCATCTGACTGCCCGAAACAGTTGCAGGGAAAGAACCGTGCGCCGCACCAAGCACATACAAATGTTTGGTTTCATTACTGCGCGAACGTACCATATCAGCAAAATGCACCTGATCCATAAACGCAGGAACCACGCCGAAACGATATCCACGCAAACAAACTTCCATAATATCGTGCAGTTCTTTGCGCGAAATCCGACTGTCTCCCAAAACAAGCGCAAGTTGATCAAGTATTCCAATCAGCAAATCATGAAGGCGAAGCCACTGCTCTGCTTTATCTCTGTTTTTCTCACTTTTTGCCAAAGCAATCAACTGCTCGGGCACCTTAAAGTTTTCAATCAATCGCCAAACGGCAGCAAGTAAATCACCGGCTTTGCCGCTACGAGTGTCCTGGGCAAACTCAACAAGCGGCTCTATCAGATGCAGGCGGCTTTCATTAATTTCAGTAAGCAATTCTTGCTTGAGAGCCTCTTCCCCATCTTCTAAACCAAATGGACTCTGTGTCCACTCCATTTCCCACTTTTTGCCGCGGATATTCCATATATAAGCATAATTTTCAAGTCGCGCCACGCGCTCATAATCCAGCCCACACAAATACGTTTTGGCAAAGGAAAACATATCTTCAAAACGGTATCCGTATTCCACCGCATCAAAGGCGTGAAGTATCATTGAAAAAAGCGGATGGCTGAGCACATCGATTTTTCGGTCACTGTACAAAGGTATATCCATCTCGTCAAATATCATTTCGACCGTATGCCGATACTGATCCTGCACATTGCTGACGACCGTTATATCTTTATACCGACATTCTCCGCTAAGTACTCTGCGCCGAATGTCCGACGCGATCATACGCACCTCTGCCGCGATTCCCGAAGCGCAGAAAATGCGCACACTTTCGTCACCTTGCGCTTTGATAGCAGGCAGTTTGTTGGAAAACAAATATTTTTCAAGTATGCTCAAATTGGCACCGCTATAACGGAAGCTGCCATCACAAACCGTCTTTTTATATTTAAGACCGTAACTTTCAACAACAGATATAAGTCTTTGCAGATGTCTGAGTGTCGGCGCAAAGAGGTTTTTTTCTTGCTCATCTGCCGTCAACGTCAGCGCCACGGAATCAGCTTGTAAAAAAATGTGTTCCAAAATGGCATATTCTTGTTCGGTAAAGCCTCCGAAATGGTCAATCAACACCAAGCGATTTTCAAAATACGGGTGCTCTTTTAAAATATGCGCCACCGTGTCCAGATCATCAAATTGATGGCGGTAATCCTGCCCTCTGAGCGCATTATAGCTATCGTAAATTAAAAACAGGTCTTGATATTTCGGATAACTTGCGCTGCCTTCAAGCAATGGCAAAATGATTTCAGCATCCGCCTTATATGCAGCAAAATCTTCCATCACCGGCAATAATTTTTCATAAAAACCGATCATGGAAGCGCTTTTACGATAAAATGAAAGCTGCCCCTTCACCGCCTGCACTGCACGGTAAAGAATTCCGAGTGTTGCCACTTCTCCGAGTCTTGCCTTAGCGCCACCGCCATACAATCGCATCAGCGTATCGCACAATCGGTGGAAAGACAATACTTCCACGCTTTCCCCGTACTTTTGCTGACAAGAGCGCTCTGTCATCATACTTTCCTGCTCAGGCACCAACAGGCACACAGCTCTGCCCTGCTCCTTTGCAGATGCAATCAGCGAGTCAAGATATGTAGTTTTACCGCCGCCACTGCGACCCAGTACAAATTCAATCACTGATTTTTCACCTCTGTCTGATACCAAGCAATCACAAGATCCAACATTTTTCCGTAACTTTTGAGTCCGTCACTCTGATTGTTGGACTCAAGGTAAGTTTCATAGATTTCCCCTGCCGTATCGGAAATCACAGTGTTACGATATTGTTTCCAATACTCGCTTTCCGCAGTATCGTCTCGAATAACACCCTGACTTACCGTTTTGGCAACGGCAGTTGCCGCCGCGTAGTCCTCTGCTGCCAATTGATTTAAAGCATACCCGAAGGCAAGCATATATCCCGAATACTGAAAATCCGCCCTGTCCGAAAGCATGCAGGCTAGAAAGCCAAGAAAGTTAGCCTCGTCCTCGCGCATAAATCCTTTGACGTGCGCCAGTTCGTGACACATGGTAGACGGAATATTAAAGTCATTAATATCTACATTGATGTTGCTCTCAAAAGTATAAGGAAAATAAAGCCCCGTCGTCAACGTACTGCTCATCACCTTAGAAAAGACCATCGGTTTATTACGGGCGCTCACTTTGCCGATACCGCCATAAACATCACTGATTTTATTAAAACATTCTTTGGCGTGTGCCGAAGTTTGCCAAAAGTTTTCGTCTTGCAAAACCGAGACACCACCCTCATCTTCACCGAGTTTGGCGCGGCTTTCATTGGCTTTATCGGCAAGCCAAAATGTAACCTCCGTCAGTTCCTCAACACTATATTTGCGCACATCCAGTTGAATATAATCCGAAGCAGGTGCACGATAATAGCAAAGCCCCATGGTAATCACAAACAAAAAATAAGCAACCGAAGCGGTGCAAAGAATATTGACAAAGGCACGATACAATATGCCTTTCCATAACACGCGTTTTTTGCATATAGACACCACAATAAAAGCAACATATCCAAGCGCCCCTAAAATTGCAAAAAATATCAGCCATTCCGTTAGGGAAAACGGAAAAAGAGAGGCAACCCTGCCAATCGTATTTTCAAAAAAAGCGTGAACACCTTTGGCATAGATTTTCTCCACCCATGCATGTCCCTGTTTTGCCCAAAGAGTCAACCCAAGTCCGATGGGAAGCCCCAACAAGAGATACATTCTTTTGTACTTAAAAAATCGTTTTAATAAATTCAAGGTGCCGCCCTCCGCTTTTACTGTATTTTTATTGTATCATATAAGCAGGTATTTTTCCAGTTAAATTTCTACTTGCATTTACAGAATACAAAGGATATAATTAAATCAACTAATCATTGGAGTGAAATATATGGCTTTACGAAATAAAAAAGGATTTATCAGTGATATGGACGGCGTTATCTACCACGGAAACGAATTGTTACCGGGCGCCGCGGAATTTGTGCAGTGGCTTGAAGAAACGGGAAAAGAATATTTGTTTTTAACCAACTCCTCCGAGCGTTCTCCCAAAGAGTTGCAACAAAAGTTGGCGCGCCTCGGTCTGCACGTGGATGAAACACATTTCTACACCTCTGCCCTTGCCACCGCCACCTATCTTGCCTCTCAAACACCCGGCGGCAGTGCCTACGTTATCGGTGAGCCGGGTCTGCTCAATGCACTTTATGAAGCAGGCATCACAATGAACGACGTTGACCCCGACTACGTAGTTGTAGGTGAAACTAAAAACTACAATTATTCTGTAATCTGCAAAGCAGTTGAACTAGTAAGAAACGGCGCCAAGCTCATCGGCACCAACCCTGACACCACGGGTCCCGTAGACGGCGGACTGATTGTCCCTGCCACACGCGCTCTGGTTGCTCCCATTGAAATGGCAACAGGCGTCAGCGCATACTTTTTGGGCAAACCCAACCCCTTGATGATGCGATGCGGTCTTTCACTGATGAATTGCAGTGAAAAAGACATTGCTATTATCGGAGACAGAATGGATACCGACATTTTGGCAGGAATCGAAACCGAAATTGATACCGTTTTGGTACTCAGCGGTGTGACCGCCAAAGAAGATCTGGTGCACTTTCCTTATCGTCCCAAATACATTTTTAGCGGCATAGGCGACATTGTTCCCAAAAACTAAAACCTCGGAAAAACAAAGCCGACAGATTTAATCTGTCGGCTTTTCTTATTTTGCTGTCCTCGCAAATCGTAAGATTTTCGAAGTGCGGGCTCTGATTGTCGAATATGATTTTGTTGCAAAGTGCTGATTTATTGTGGTAAAATAAAATTAAGTAATACTGTAACACAAAAGATGTTTACCGTCGCAGATACAGGGATTGGTAAGGAGTGATTAAAATATGGAAAAATACCGTTTATCTAAAGAAACATTGATTAAAAATCATAAAAAAAATAAATTTGGCTTGTTGATTGTTTTTGCCATATGTTTAATCGGTATAATTTCTTCAGGTATATTTCTACGATCCGAAAATCACAATGTTGCTTTTTGGCTCGTGATTTCTCTTGCACTTATTGTTTATTTAGTTATTAGAGTCGTGCATTATGCCAATATCTCTAAAAATTTAAATCAGAATAACTGGATTGTTCTTCAGAATAATTATTTTGAAAAAAGAAAGGAGTTGACAGGACAGAGCCACCCCTCCTACAGTCATTATCTATATTTCGATTGCGGCGTGTATGGTATTCTTTCGTATTTTGTAAGCAAAAAACTGTATCAAAACATAAAACCAAATCATTCATTTTATTTGATAATCGTACCCACCATACACTCAAAATTTGAACTGATACAAATCTATGATGCACACCAATGGGATGCAACTGCAATAACATAACGGGAACACAGGGGACGGTTCTATTGCGGTTCAAACACAAGAACACAAGGGGACGGTTCTATTGTGTTTTGCCCTTCCCCCGCACCACCGGCACCTGCGAACTGTAAATTATCCCAAAAAGCCGACAGATTTTATCTGTCGGCTTTTTTATATTGCAAATCATCACAACGCTGTGATAAAATATAATCAACATAACACAAGGGGACGGTTCTATTGTGTTCGTGTCACAGAAACAAAGAACGGCACCACCACAAAAACCCACATTCACTATCTCTACGATAGCTTGGGTCAGCTCATTAAATGGAAAAACACTTCCACCGGTACTTCTGTGAATAACACAGGTCTCGACGAGTATAACTATACCTATGATAACGGCGGCAATATTCTTACCGCCAAGCATCAGGTGCGAGCGACCCTCGATGTTACTAACTATACCACCGACTATACCGCCGCCTACACCTACGATAGTGATTTTTCCGACCTGCTTACAGGTTATACCAAGACCTTTGCTGACGGAAGCGTACAAAGTAACACCTATACCTACGGCGACTTTGTAAACCCCACCACCATTACCAAGACGGATAGTAACGGCACGGAAACCTGGAATCTCACTTGGGAACAAGGTCGTCAGCTTGCCTCCATTGCCATAGGTAATAACACCATCACCTACGATTACGACGAAAACGGTCTGCGTACCTACAAAAAGCAAGCCGCCGGCAATGAGCATTTCTACTATTACAACGGTTCTCGTCTGGAATACGTCAAGATTTTAGATGCAAACGGCGACTTGACATGTT